>NZ_JBQCJW010000016.1:0-69582 GCF_051967575.1 Solibacillus silvestris | reverse complement strand
AAAGCTGAAATCTATTGTTTGCTTCATTTAAGAAGCTTGTTTCATTAACGTTGCTTGTTCAGTTTTCAAGGTTCATATTCAGTACGTTGTCGTTTTAGCGACTTCTCTAATTTAACATTTCCACCCGCCGTTGTCAACAACTTTTTTTGAGAAAGTTTTTTTCGACAAGTCCGAAAGTCATTTAGCTGTTTTTTCAAGTACGCCTTAGCGACATTTAATATATTACAATACTATACAACATTACGTCAACACTTTTTTCAAAAAAAACTTTCAGAGCGTTTTAAGCGCTCTGATAAATATACTATAACCCGTATTCGCTTTCAACAAAGCTTCGATCTACATAATAGTTGCGATGGAATATTGCATCGTTTTTCGCTATCACTGTTTCCACAAGTATTAATTCTTTTTCAATTAAATATTCAACAAACACTTCCAAATCTACAGAGTAATAGCTCAGCTCAGGGTGATCATGCAATTCCTGGATTGTCCAGTAAGGTTGAGCAAGCATCGTTTCCAATATATGTTGCGCGCCATCGTTTGTTCTTGAGTTAATTAGAAACTCCCCGGCTAAAAACAGCAGCTCTAAGCGTTTTTCCAAACTTTCGTTACTCAGAATTAACTCTTCATATAATTTATATATAGCTGGATCATTTCTCTTTACTTGAGCCCATACCGTCACTTCCGGATAATGCCCACTATCAATAATCGATAATCTTCCTAAATGATGCAACGATGCAACTACATGATTGTACGCATCCAAAAAGTGACCATCCTCAAATAATTCTTTGCCTTCCTGATAACGGCGGATTAGCTTCGCAAACTGAATACCTGTTTTTAATTTGCGACCGAAAAATGGGAACTCCTGTAATTCAGAACGCAGCTTAAATAGAAACTCGTTGCGGTCAAACATAATTTTGCCATGGAACAGCCAATCGACCAGTCGCTTGTTTGAACCAATGAAAATCCATTTACGCAAACGCTCTTCCGTTAAAATATGCATAACCATTTTCGCGTCACCATATATATAGTGTTTTGAGTAGATCGGTGTATCGCTGTCTTTCACGATAATAAGAAGGACCGCATCAAATGTATCTGTCATATTTGCAGCGCCTTCACGTTTATTTATTAGAATAACGCCTAATGTATCCGGCTGACTTGCTCGTTCTTGATAAATCGGTCTTAAAATATGTTCCATTGTTATCCCCCTATAAAATTTACCTACTATATAATGGTTTTCTAAGTTATTGTAAGCGCTATAAGCCAAATTAACTAGTGTCATCTCATTGAATTTTTACAGCCTCGGATTTTTCATTACGGCATAAAATTTATATTATTAGAAATATCCATAGATTTTCTTTCGACATTTAAGCATAAAAAACCTTTTAATTCATGGATTATAATTAATCTTGAAGAGGATTTACAGTACCGCCAAATTCTTTCGACTCTACTAAACTAAATCCAATTTATGTTATAGTATAATTTAGATTAGGAGGCAATCGAATTGAAAAAATATAATAGTAAAATTAATAAAATCCGCTCATTTGCATTATCCCTTATTTTCATCGGCTTCGTTATTATGTATGGCGCAATATTCTTTAAAAACAATCAAATTCTCGTATTGATCTTCATGACTGTCGGGCTTCTTTGCATCATTGGCAGTACAGCTGTATATGGTTGGATCGGGTTATTATCAACGAAAGCGGTCCAAGTCGTCTGTCCGGAATGCGGAAAATGGACAAAAGTTTTAGGCCGTGTAGATATTTGCATGTATTGTAATGAACCGCTCACATTGGATCCAACATTGGAAGGAAAAGAATTTAATCAAAATTACAACAAAAAATAATAGTTCCAACGTGCATTGTATAAGGCAAATGCACGTTTTTTCATATAAAAAAACCTAGCAACAGCCGTTACTAGGGTAAATTATTATTGAATTTTCTTCGCGCCGACCGCAATACAGTCAGGACATGTACCGTATACTTCTAAACGGTGTGAATTAACTTCAAAGCCTGTTACATGCGAAGCGAATTGCTCTACTTCATTTAACCCAGGATAGTGGAAGTCTACAATTTTACCGCAACTTTCGCAAATCATATGATAATGATCGCCCGTCACAAAATCGAAACGGCTTGCTGCGTCTCCGTAAGTAAGCTCTTTTACTAAGCCCACCTCACGAAATACACGTAAATTATTATATACTGTCGCTACACTCATGTTAGGAAACTTGTCGCAAAGTGCTTTGTATATATCATCAGCTGTTGGATGAATCATACTTTGAATTAAATATTCTAAAATCGCATGACGCTGAGGAGTAATTCGTACACCGGTAGTCTTTAACGTGTCCAGCGCATCTTTTAAATGCATTTCAGACATCGTCATGCACCCCTTTTCATACATATTATTAATTTATAATTGTTATAAATAGTGTATCGAATTTCTCCACAACTTGTCAACAATTGCTTATCCCAATTGAAGTAAATGTCAATGAATGAGACAGCTAATTGAAAACAGGCGATAGCAAAGTCCATTTTCCCTAGGATATTTTCTCAATTAGTATCCACGAAGTATATCCATTTTATTTTCCAAATTTCTTTCTCCATTCAGCCATTTTTGTAAACTTGGCTTAAAAATATCTAAACTGCGCTCTACATAACGAGAAGAATGGCTTGAAAAATGCGGTGAAAGTGTCACATTGTCCAAATCCCATAGCGGACTATGTGATGGCAAAGGCTCAATTTCATAAACATCCAATACCGCGTGGGCAATCAATCCATCTTGCAATACTTTGATAAGAGTATTTGTTTCCACTAAATCCCCGCGTCCAAAGTTCATGAATATCGCGGCATCCTTCATCAATTCAAAATGCCCTCGATCTAATAAATGCTTTGTTTCATTCGTGGACGGCAGCATTGATATAACAATATCCGCTTTGTGGAGATGATGTTTTAAATCATCAAGCTTATATGTTTCATTCATATAAGGAGCTTCCTGGCCAGAACGATTGCAGCCAATTGTATATACATCAAATGCTTGTAGAATACGTCCGATTTCTCCTCCGATGGCGCCTGGTCCGATAATAAGCGCAGTGCTGCCGTTTAATTCTGTCGGATTGGCTTTTTTATTCCATTCTTTTTTCTGTTGGTGTTCATAGATGAAAGGCAATACACGTTTTAACGATAAAATATGCGCTAAAATTGATTCTGTCATCGGCTTTTTATGTATACCGCGTACATTTGATACGACAATATTGCGTTTTGCAATCGCTTCCGCAGGCATTTTTTCAATTCCGGCAGATGCTACGAAAATCCACTGCAGCTTATCGGCATACTGCAAATGGTGCTCTTTCAAATCCTCGCCATATGTCACTAAAATATCTGCTTGCGCCAGCTTTTCGACATCAAGCTTCGTGTCGAACAAAAACTCCACTTGAGGAAATTCCTTCAAAAGCGGCTGTTTCAAATCTTCGCGTGGTGTAAATGTAAAGTAAATCGTTGCCATTTATAACTCCCCTTTTTGCACTTAGTTAATAGTGCGATTTTTTAAATAGTTTAACACATCATCAATATGATTTTTTACACGTACTTTACGCCATTCTTTTTCGATGATGCCTTTTTCATTAATTAAAAACGTCGTACGCTCAATCCCCATATACTCTTTTCCGAAGTTTTTCTTCAATGTCCATACACCGTATTTTTCCGCTATCTCATGATTCTTATCGACCAACAATGAAAAAGGCAAACCGTGTTTTTCGATGAATTTCGTATGTTTCGCAGCATCATCTAGGCTCACACCTAAAATAACCGCATTTAAATCCGTAAAATCTCTATGCTTATCGCGGAAATCGCACGCTTGCGTCGTACAGCCAGGCGTCAAATCTTTCGGATAAAAATAAAGAATAACGTTTTTTCCTTTATAGTGTTCCAAAGAAATCATTTCTCCCTTATCGTTTTGCAATTCAAACATTGGCGCCTGCAATTTCTCTAATGTCATTACGTATTCCCTCCAAAATTTTCTTCTATCGTACAAAACAATGCCCGTTGTTTCAAATTCTTTGGCGTTCCCTTTCATAACATACTACAATAGAAATGAAATCATTTCATGTAAGCTACTTTGGAGGAGTAAATTATGAATCATACAAAATCAGAGCAACTTCACACAGAAGCACTCGAACATATCGTAGGGGGGGTAAACAGCCCATCCCGATCATATAAAGCAGTAGGCGGTGGCGCACCTGTCGTCATGGCACGCGGTAAAGGGGCATATTTTTGGGATGTTGACGGCAACCGTTATATCGACTACTTGGCAGCTTATGGGCCGATCGTCACTGGACACGGTCATCCACACATCGCAAAGGCAATCGCACATGCGGCTGAAACAGGGGTATTGTTCGGCACACCGACAGAGCACGAAATCAAGTTTGCGAAAATGCTGAAAGAAGCGATCCCTACATTGGATAAAGTGCGTTTCAACAATTCCGGGACAGAAGCGGTAATGACATGCGTGCGTGTAGCCCGCGCATATACCGGCCGTACAAAAATCATCAAATTCGCCGGTTGCTACCACGGACATTTCGACCAAGTACTTGTAGCTGCGGGTTCCGGTCCGGCTACATTAGGCTCCCCCGACTCTGCCGGTGTGCCTCAGGCTGTCGCTACTGAAGTCATTACAGTACCATTTAACAATAAAGAAGAATTTACATTAGCAATGGAAAAATGGGGTAATGAAATAGCAGGGATTTTAATTGAGCCAATTGTAGGCAACTTCGGCATTGTGGAGCCGCATAAAGGATTTCTGGAGCATGTACATGCCGTCGCAAAAAAATACGGGGCATTAACAATCCATGATGAAGTCATTACCGCATTCCGTTTCCACTACGGGGCTGCACATACAATGCTGGGCTTAACACCAGACTTAGTCGCAATGGGGAAAGTCATCGGGGGCGGTCTTCCTATCGGCGCATACGGCGGTCGTAAGGAAGTGATGGATACAGTGGCTCCGCTTGGCCCAGCATATCAGGCGGGAACAATGGCCGGAAACCCTGCAAGCATGCAAGCAGGCATCGCATGTCTTGAAGTGTTGCAGCAAACTGGGATTTACGAGGAAATGGACCGCTTAGGAGCATTGCTCGAGGTAGGCATTCTAGCTGCTGCAAAAAAACATGATGTGACAATTACACTAAATCGTTTAAAAGGCGCATTTGCCATTTACTTCACGGATGTAAAAGTGGAAAACTATGAGCAAGCGGAAAATACAGACGGCGAAATGTTCGGGCGCTTCTTTAAATTAATGCTGTCTCAAGGCATTAATTTGGCCCCTTCGAAATATGAAGCATGGTTCTTGACAACTGAGCATACAGAGGCAGATGTAGAAGAAACATTAAAAGCAGTAGATTGGGCATTTTCTCAACTTTAATAATGAAAGCCACTATACAATTATAGTGGCTTCTCTATATTGCTCCCCCTAGAAAGGAGGTAGTGAAATTGAAACTAGGTGCACGTGTATTAAAAACAGGTGTCGCAATTGTCTTTGCTTTATTTTTGGCCGAATTATTGAATGTCCCTTCGCCTGTATTTGCCGCGATTGCCGCTGTATTTGCGATCCAGCCATCTATTTACCGCTCTTATCTTACTATTTTGGAGCAAATACAAGGAAATTTAATCGGTGCTACCGTCGCTGTATTATTCGGTTTAATATTCGGGCACCATATTGTTGCGGTCGGTATTGCTGCGATTATCGTGCTCGGTATTATGATGAAATTAAAGCTTGAAAAGTCGATTTCCCTTGCACTTGTCACAGTAATCGCGATCATGGAAGTGCCGGGCGATGATTTTATAATGTTCGGCTTAATTCGATTTGGAACAGTTATGCTAGGCGTTTTTGCCGCATTTGTAGTGAATTTAGTATTTTTGCCGCCTAAATATGAGGTAAAGCTGTTTAAAAAGATCAACTCTGTCCAAGACGATATTATTCGCTGGACTCGTTTGGCTGTTCGGCAGGCAAGTGAGCATACGTCTACAAAGATGGCAATAACGAAATTAAAGTCCCGTTTAAATGAGCTAGATACAATGTATGATTTTTTTAAAGAGGAACGCGGTTATTTCAAAAATCAAAAGTATGTAAAAGCACGGAAAATCGTTGTCTATCGCCAAATGCTGCTAACTTCGAAAAAAAGCTATGAGTTGCTCATACGTTTGCATAAGCATGAAAATGAGCTCGGTAAACTGCCGAGTCAGTTTCAAATAATAATTCAAGAGCGCTTAGATTTTTTGCTGACATATCACGAACAACTATTACTGAAATATACCGGAAAGCTAAGGCCGGAACATTCAAAGTGGACGCGCCATGAGGAATATTTGCAAGGCAGCGAGCTGATGGAGCAATTCATCAAACAAATTGCGCTCGCCCAAGAAGAAGCTTCGGAGGATGAACAGTTCTCTAGCTATCATTTACTGTATATTTTATCGCGGATTTTAGATTATGAAGAGAATTTGGAGCATCTTGATACATTAATCGTCTCTTACCGCAGCTATCATAGCGAAGAAAAGAATCTTGATTTAGAATCGGATTTTTATTAAAGAATTAGGTTCCAGGACAAAAAAGCTATTTTTCAATAAGAAGTATTGCTCTCTTTGCGAAATGTCCGCTTTTTCTCTAACCTCGTATCGCCCCAATTGGGATTTCCCGTAAAGCTTTACGCTTCTTATGCATCAAAAAACGAGAAGGCTGCGCAAAAAATGGCACACCTTCTCGTTTTTCAGCTTTTCATTTTCGGATCGAGAGCATCGCGTAAGCCATCCCCCATTAAGTTGAAGCCTATTACCGTCAACATAATCGCAAGCCCCGGGAAAATCATAGCCCATGGAGCATTTAATAAAAACATCCGCGCATCCGCTAGCATTTTTCCCCACTCCGGCTGTGGCGCCTCTGCACCAAGCCCTAAGAATCCAAGTGCGGCCGCTTCAATAATCGCCGTCGCTATCGCCAATGTTCCTTGGACAATTACAGGTGTCATCGAATTCGGCAAAATATGCTTCCACAATATCCGGGAGTTTTTCATTCCGATCGCTTTTGCGGCGTGGATATATTCCTCTTCCTTTATACTGAGCACCCGTGAACGAATAAGTCGCCCAAAGTTTGGAATATTAATAACCGCTATGGCGATTAAAGCATTGCGCAATGACGGTCCTAAAATAGACACAATCGCAATCGCCAGCAAAATACTCGGGAATGCAAGCATAATATCAAAAATCCTTGAAATAATCGTATCGACCCAACGACCGTAATAGCCAGCAATAATCCCTAAAAAGCTTCCGGCAATCGCCGAGATTACTACTGCCGATAAACCGACTGTCAATGAAATCTGGGCACCATGTAAAATTCGGGAAAAAATATCACGTCCTAAATCATCTGTCCCGAACCAAAACTCAGCGGATGGAGGCTGCAAACGCAAAGTTAAATTTTGCTCGTTAATCCCTTGTGGAGCAAAAATGGGGCCAAAAACCGCGAGAAGAACAAAAAATATAACGATCGCACTTCCCACTAAAGCCGATTTGCTTTTTTTGAAGCTTGTCCACGCTTCTTGCCATGGCCCTTTTACGTTTTCTTCCTTTTCAATTAGTTGGACTTGATTTCTTATAATTTCAGTCATGCTATGCGCCTCCCCCCTAGTTGTATTTAATGCGTGAATCGATCACTGTATATAAAATGTCGACAATCAAATTAATCATGACGAATAAAAAGGCCACAATTAAAATGCCTGACTGAATGACAGGATAATCACGGAATCCTATCGCTTCATATATATAGCGACCAATACCCGGCCAGCTAAAGATTGTTTCAGTTAAAATGGCGCCGCCTAAAAGTATTCCCGTTTGTAAACCTACTACCGTTAATACTGGAATCAATGCATTTTTCAATGCGTGCTTATAAACAACGATGAACATCTTCTGCCCTTTTGCCCGTGCTGTGCGAACAAAATCCGAGCGCATCACTTCGAGCATGGACGCTCTTGTCATTCGTGCAATAATTGCTGTAGGGATCGTCGCAAGCGCAATGCCCGGCAAGAATAAATGCTTTAATACAACAACAAATTGATCAAAGCGCCCTTGCAACAATGTATCGATCAAATAAAAATGTGTGGTCGCTATTACAGGATCCCGTACTTCCTGGCGACCTGATGTTGGCAGCCAGCCCAGTTGAATACTGAAAGCCCATTGCTCCATTAGACCAAGCCAGAAAATCGGCATTGAAACCCCAACTAGCGCAATAACCATTGCTAAATAGTCGAACCATGAATTTTGGAACCATGCCGAAATAATCCCTGCATTTACACCGATGATAATCGCTAAAATCATCGCGAAAAATGCCAGTTCAAATGTGGCAGCCAAATATGGCCACATTTCAGCGGAAATTGGCTGCCTCGTTCTCAACGACTCGCCTAAATCGCCTGTAAAAATTCCTTTAAGATAATCAAAATACTGAATATACCACGGATTATCGAGGCCTAGCTTTTGGCGAAGCGCTGCAATTGCATCCGCAGTAGCTTGCTGTCCTAAAATAACTTGGGCCGGATCCCCCGGAATGGCACGAATAATGAGGAATACTAAAAAAGTCATTCCGAGCAACACGGGTATTAAATGTAGTAGACGTTTGCCGATGTAGTGAAGCATGCTCTTCACCCCTTTTATGAATGTAAGTTTCTGCTCGTTGAAAAAAGGAGAGGAATATTCCCTCCCCTTTTGTTAAAAATCTTTTCTATTCAATTGACACTTTATCCAATTTATCAGAACCTGTTGGATGCGGCTTGAAGTCTTTCACCCCTGCTTTTGCTGCTAACAATGGTGTCGAGTGGGCAAGTGGTACCCACGGCGCATCTTCATGAATGATTTCCTGCGCTTTTTTGTATAGATCATTACGCACGTTTTCATCCGTTTCTGATTGTGCCTTGATTAATAACCCATGCACTTCCTCATTGGAGTAGAACGCATAGTTGTTTGAACCGATATTGTCTTTATCCAACAATGTGTAAATGAAGTTATCCGCATCTCCGTTGTCTCCGGTCCAGCCAAGCATAAACGCATCCGCTTCACCGTTTTTCGCTTTCTCTAAATATGTTGCCCACTCAAATGTTACGATTTTCGATGGGATACCAACATCTTCTAAGTTTTTCTGAATAACTTCCGCCACTTTTGCTCCGTCCGGCATATATGGACGAGGTACTGGCATTGCCCATAACTCAATTTCTTTTCCGTCATAACCAGCTTCAGCTAATAAAGATTTCGCTTTTTCCGGATCATAAGGGTATGGAGAAATTGCATCATTGTAACCGCTAATTGATGATGGCATCGGGTTTGCCGCCACTTCTGCACGTCCTTCAAAGAACGCATCAACAATCGCCTGTTTATCGATTGCATAGTTCACCGCTTGACGTACCAGTTTGTTATCAAACGGTGCGCGTGTATTCGTTAAACCTAAATAGCCAATATTCATTGATGGACGTTCAATCAGTTGTAAAGTAGAATCACCTTCCACTGTTTTACCGTCTGAAGGGTTAACGCCATCAGCTAAATCGATATTGCCTGCCATTAATTCATTTAGACGAGCAGAGTTATCCGGAATTGAACGGAAGATAACTTTATCTAATTTCGGTAAACCTTCTTGCCAGTAATCCGCAAATTTCTCTATTGTAATTGAGTCATTGCGCTTCCAATCTGTAAATTTGAATGGACCTGTTCCAACTGGTTGGTCGCCGAATTTATCGCCTGCTGCTTCAAATGCAGTCGGTGAACCAATACCGAACGGGCTCATCGCCAAGTTTTTAAGGAATGGTGCTTGCGGGCGAGTAAGTGTGAATATAACAGTATGGTCCCCTTCAGCTGTTACATCTTTAATGATATCTTCGCCTTCCGCTTTAAACATCGAGTTGAAATAGTAGAAGTCTTCCTCTTTACCGCCTTTCCAGCGATTGATGTTTTTAATGACAGCTTCTGCATTGAAATCTGTGCCATCATGGAATTTAACGCCTTCCTGAAGCTGGAATGTGTAAGTTAAGCCATCATCGCTAACTTTCCATTCCTTCGCCAAGCCCGGATGAATCGTTGTATCTTGCTCTCCGAAATTCAATAATGTCTCGAAAAGGTTTTGTGTGACTTTAAATGATTCGCCGTCAGTTACAATGCCTGGATCAAGTGAAACCGAATCCGCCCCGCGGCCAAATACTAATACTTGAGGTGTTGAAGAACTTGAATTGTCTGTTGTGTCGCTATCTGTATTTGTCGAACTTGAATCTGTATCTGGATCTGCTGTCGACGCATCTTCATCGTCAGCCCCGCATGCAGCCAAAAACAGCGACATCGTCAAAAGCATAATGAGACTTAATAAATACACTTTACCTTTCTTCAATACAAAAACCCCCTAGATTATTTAATCTATTATCATTGCGGCGCATCATATAAATGACACGCTACAGAATGACCTGTTTTCACTTGCTGCAGTATTGGCACGATTTGCTTGCATTTCTCCATTGCATATGGGCAACGGGTGTGGAACGTGCATCCTGCCGGAGGATTTGAAGGGCTCGGAATATCTCCCTTCAGCAATAGCTGCTCTCTTTCAAACTGCGGATCCGGGATTGGCACTGCCGATAAAAGCGCCTGTGAATATGGATGCAATGGCTCCAAGTATAATGATTCGCTCTCTGCAAGTTCGACAAGCCTCCCTAAGTACATCACACCTACACGGTCGCTTATATGCCGTACAACTCCTAAATCATGCGCAATGAATATATACGTGAGCTTTAAATCTTCCTGCAATTTTTGCATTAAGTTTAAAACTTGCGCTTGTATTGACACATCAAGTGCAGATACGGGTTCATCTGCGATTATTAACTTAGGGTTTGTCATCAAGGCTCTTGCAATACCGATACGCTGCCTTTGCCCGCCGCTGAATTGATGGGGATAACGCTTTGCATGATATGAGCTTAATCCGACTATTTCCAAATATTCGCGGACTTTCTTTTTTCGTTCCTTCGCATTGCCTATCCCGTGTACGATTAACGGTTCTTCCAATATTTTTTCCACTGTATGTCTCGGGTTCAGCGATGCGTACGGATCTTGAAACACCATTTGAATTTCTCTTCGGACTTTCCGCATTTGCTCACTATTCAATTGCATTAGCTCCACACCATCAAATGTCACTTTGCCATCTGTCGGTTCATGCAAGCGCATAATTGCCCTTCCTGTTGTCGATTTACCACAACCTGATTCACCGACAATGCCAAGTGTTTCCCCTTCAAACAGCTCAAAAGATACATTATCCACCGCCTTTACATCCCCGATATGGCGGGCAAACATCCCATGGCGAATCGGAAAGTATTTTTTTAGATTCTCAACTTTCAGCAGCACTTTCGACATGCGAAATCCCCCCTTCCTCTATATCCAGCAAGAAACATCTTGCCCGATGCGCCCCTGACGTTTCGTAAAGCGGAGGATTGCTCGTTAAACAACGTTCAAATGCATATTCACAACGTGCCGCAAAACGACACCCTTCTAAAATTGAGCCGGGTTTTGGTACATTTCCTGGAATGGAATAGAGCGTATCCTTTTTATAGCGCATATCGGGTACAGACTGAATGAGTCCTTTCGTATAAGGATGCTGAGGGTTTTTGAAAATTTCGTCGACAGGTGCTTCTTCGACGATTTGTCCAGCATACATGACAATGACACGCTCGCACGTTTCAGCAACGACACCTAAATCATGTGTGATGAGCAGAACGGCTGTATTCAATCGTTCATTCAAATCGCGCATCAGCTTTAAAATTTGCGCTTGAATTGTTACGTCAAGTGCAGTTGTTGGTTCGTCTGCAATGAGCACTTTAGGATTGCATACCAATGCCATCGCAATCATTACGCGTTGCCGCATCCCACCCGAAAGCTGATGTGGATAATCTTTCAGCAATTGTTCAGCTCTCGGTAAACCTACCAGCTTCATCATTTCAACTGCACGTGCGGCCGATTCCTTCTTTGACCATTTCGGATGATGGATTCGTATCGCTTCGATTAATTGATTCCCTATCGTAAATAATGGATTAAGAGATGTCATTGGCTCTTGGAAAATCATTGCAATTTCATTTCCGCGGATTTTGCGCATTTGCTTATCTGAGAGCTTTGATATGTCTTGCCCTTTCAGCAATATCTCTCCATTTGTTATTTTTCCCGGGGGACTCGGTACTAAGCCCATTATCGATAGTGATGTTACACTTTTACCACACCCAGACTCCCCTACGATGGCGAGAACTTCTCCTTCTTGAATTGAAAAGCTAATCCGATCGACAGCTGCAACTTTCCCACTGTCTGAAAAAAATGTAGTTTCTAACTCTCTCACTTCAAGTACAGCTTTTCGACTCATTCAACCACCTCAATTTTCTGAAGATTAAAAGTATTTGAAAATATAATATTATAACATCTAGCAATTTACAACATTATCGTAAAAAAATGTATTTTTTAATTAAAGAAAAGCGTACAAAAAAAGGCTATGCTGAGTTACTTTTTTTCAGCATAGCCACTAACATCTAATCTAATTTTTGTACTTGGAATAAATTATAATATGCTCCCTCTTGCTCCATTAGTATTTGATGTGTGCCTGATTCCACAACTTCCCCATGTTCAATAACGAAAATTTTATGTGCATGTGTAATTGTAGACAGTCGATGTGCAATAATGATCGTCGTACGGTCATGCGCCAATCGGTCAAGTGAATCTTGAATGAGTGCTTCACTTTCAAGATCAAGCGCAGAAGTGGCTTCATCCAAAACTAAAATCGGCGGGTTTTTCAAAAATACGCGCGCGATTGCAACACGCTGTTTTTGTCCCCCGGAAAGCTTGACGCCACGCTCTCCTACTTTTGTATTGTAGCCGTCCGGCAAGTTCATAATGAAGTCGTGGGCATTGGCAGCTTTGGCAGCGGCAATTATTTCTTCATCTGTTGCGTTCGGATTTCCCATCAAAATATTTTGCTTTACAGAATCACTAAATAGAATATTATCTTGCAATACTATCCCTATTTGAGAACGCAAAGATTCAATCATGATATCCTTAACATTTCGGTCATCAATTTTTACCGCACCCTCTGTAACGTCATAAAATCGCGGAATTAAACTGACGATTGTAGATTTCCCTCCGCCACTCATACCAACAAAGGCAACAGTTTGTCCAGGCTCAATTGTGAAATTGATCTGATTTAAAATCGTTTTTCCTTCTTGCTCATATTGGAATGTAACGTTTTCAAATTGGAGCTTTCCTTTTGCTGGCGGCAGCATTTCCGCATTTTTCTTATTTTGCACATCATATTTTTCATCCATCAGCTCAAACATGCGATCCATTGAGGCGATTGATTGTGTCAATGTTGTCGACGAGCTTACTAATCGACGCAATGGTCCATATAAGCGCTCAATATAGGCATAAAACGCGACCATTACACCGATGGAAAGCGCGTCTTGCAAATATTGGTAACCCGCATAGCCGATGACGATTAATGGCGCCATATCCGTTATCGTATTGACTACGGCAAAAGATTTGGCGTTCCAGCGTGAATGCGCAAGCGCTTTATTTAAAAACTCGCCATTCGTTTCGTCAAATATTTTTTGCTCATGCTTTTCCAATGTGAAGCTTTTAATAATGCTCATCCCTGCCACACGCTCATGCAAATAGCTTTGGACACCGGCTAATGCCTGTGACCGCTCCTTCGTCAAGCTTCGCAGTTTCCCAAAGAAATACTTCACGCTAAATGCATAAAACGGAAGCGCAATCAGCGAGACGAGCGTCAGTTTTACATCCATTGCGAACATGACCGCAATGACGATTAAAATTGTCGCCAAATCCAGCCATAAGTTCATTAATCCCGTCATTACAAAGTTTTTCGTTTGCTCGACATCGTTAATGACACGCGAAATAACCTCTCCAGCGCGGGTATTTGCATAATACTTTAAACTTAGTTTCTGTAAATGCGCGTACAATTCTTTCCGGATATCGAATAAAATATTGTTGCTTAAATTTTGCGCAAAGTATTGGCGGTAATATTCGATAGGTGGCCGGATGATGAAAAACAGCACGAGCGAAATACCGATCCAAGTGAATAATTGCTTCATCTTTTCATCCGTAGACAAACCTTCATTCAGTAATATATCATCTATAATAATTTGCAACAGCCACGGTAAAAAAAGCGGTATCGCAAATTTAAGTATTCCGATGACGATTGTTAAAAAAAGCAGCATTTTATACGGCTTTACGAACCGCATATAGCGTTTAATACTATCCAATGCAAAAAACACTTCCCTTCAGAAATTTTGCAACAGCAACTATCATATCATAATTCCCCATTTTACATTTATATAGGAACTTTACCCGAAAGAAAAACACAAGCAACCTATTATTAGTTACTTGTGCTTCATTCATTCTTTATTTGCTTGAATTTCACTTAATAACTCATAGCGACTTGTCCATGACTGTATAAAATCCTGGGCAAATGGACCGCGGCGCTGTTCAATCCAGCTCACCAATGTTTTTACATTGCGCTTTAAAATTTTATCGATGACTTCCGGGTAATTCATTTCCGATTTGTGCTGCTCATATTCATCCTCGTCCAATAATGCATGACTCATATCAGGGAACACTTTTACATCTAAGTCATAATCAATATACTTCAGGCAGTTGTTATCAAACACAAATGGCGAACTGATGTTGCAGTAGTAATACACGCCATCTTCGCGCAGCATACAGATAATATTGAACCAGTGCTCCGCGTGGAAGTAGCAAATTGATGGCTCACGCGTCAGCCATGTACGCCCATCGGATTCCGTAACAAGCGTCTTTTCATTCGCACCGATAATAATATTTTTCGTCGCCTTCAACACCATCGTTTCTTGCCAGACACGGTGGATATTACCATTGTGCTTATAACTATGTATTTGGATTGTTTCTCCTTCAATCGGTAATGCCATTTTAAAGCCCACCTTTTCGTCTTAGCTAAAAATTCTAGCAGTCTTTATTGTATTATAACAATGCTTTGCCAAAACTTGTAGTTCGAATGCGATTATTTTCAATTTTGTGTGAAAATGGCCCGAATTTTTAATATGTATGAAAATCCTCAGGCAAATCCCCCCTCACTGTAATTGCGGTCAAATTTGCAATGTCGCCAAGAGGCTTTAACTTTTTTTAGCAGCGGCTTGAAAAACTACGTCGGTAAAAGAAGCCGATAACAAAAAAGATGCTCTGAAAGTTTACACTTTCAGAACATCCTCCTGCACTCCGTTAGAAGTTATTGTTATTTCGTTTTGCGAACTGCGCGTTGCGCTGCTCTTGTTCGCGTTTTTGTTTTTGGTTTTGTTGTTGCACCTCGTTGAAGTTTTGTTCTTGTCCAAACTCTTCACGATTGTTTTGTTGATTATTTCTTTGGTTTTGTTTTTGATTTTGGTTTTGGTTTTGTTGCTTAAACTCGTTAAAGTTTTGCTCCTGACCAAATTCCTCACGATTGTTTTGTTGCTTGTTTTTTTGGAATTGGTTTTGTTGCTTATTGCGGTTTTGTTCGTTGCGATTCATCTTTTGTCACCTCCATGACCATTATTGTGGTCGGTGAGCAGGTGAATTATGCACGAAATTTTCTTCTAACTTTCGCCAAATTTTTAACATCGGTACCGGCATCGGCAAGCCGTCAATTTGTTCCCTCGTAAAAAAGGCTGTGTTTTGCTGAAGCATATGTCCTTCTTCCACTACATCTACTAAATAGCTGTCGATATGCCATTTCAAATGTGAAAACACATGTTTAAAGCTTAAAATCGGCTCAGCGGATTGCTTGTTAATTTTAACATGATATTGCTTCCCAAGCTTGAATATACTATCTTCATTCAATGAACGCTCTATCATTACGAACTGCCACATATTTGCGAGCAGCCCTTCTTCCGGTCGTTTTTCCATTAAAAAGCGGCCCTCTTGATCGCGGACTGCATAAACATCATATTCCATATTTTTCACTTTTATTTTTTTGGATTTTACGGGTAAACTAGCTGGGTCACCCTCATGGAAAGCGGTGCAATATTCCCGAACAGGACATAGCAGGCATTTTGGCGAAGTTGGTGTACAAATTAGGGCTCCTAGCTCCATTAAGCCTTGGTTGAATGCAGATGCGTTTTGGTGGTCAATAAGCTTTGTCACCGCATCTTCAAAAATTTTCTTTGTTTTCGGCAAAGCAATATCTGCATCAATATTCAGTACGCGGCTTAGCACACGCATAACATTCCCATCTACAGCATGCTCCGGTTTTCCATATGCGATACTTAAAATCGCCCCCGCTGTATATGGGCCAACACCTTTCAGCTTCGAAATGTCGATGCGGTTATCCGGTACTTTGCCACCGTACACTTCGACAACCTCTTTAACACCTGCCTGTAAATTTCGCGCACGGGAATAATAGCCAAGACCTTCCCACATCTTAAGCAGCTCTTCTTCAGGCGCATACGCCAAACTTTCCGATGTCGGATATTTCTCCATAAACCGATTGTAGTACGGTATGACTGTATCTACTCTTGTTTGTTGAAGCATCACCTCGGATACCCAAATTTTATACGGTTCTTTCGTATGACGCCAAGGCAAATCTCTATGCTCTTCCAAAAACCATTGCACTAAAGCTTGGCGAAACTGTTTTGTATATTGATAGTTCACAATGTCCTCCAAAAATTCGATTTTATTTCCTTAAAAAAGGGTATATTATAAAAATAAATACTATTAATAAACGATGCCTCCGTATAATTGCATCACAATTCGATTTTGGTCAATTTGAAATTTCATCGACAAAAGAGCTCTGGCCCGAATTTGTGATAGCTACTAGAGGCTTTAACTTCTACCAGTGAATGTTTATGGGCACGCCTTAGATAGAAGTTGAATATTTCCGTTCTCGAACGGTTTCATAATCGAGGGGATGATAATTTTGGATTCAGGCACACATTTCGTTATGGGAATTGCCATTGGGGGCCTAGCGCTTGTTGATCCCGCTGTCGCAACTCATCCAATGACATTTACCGCTGTCATGGCTGGAACAATCATTGGGCAGCAAGCACCAGATATTGATACGGTTTTGAAACTCCGCAACAATGCAATTTATATACGCCATCACCGCGGGATTACACATTCGATACCTGCTGTTTTATTATGGCCTCTATTAATAACAGGCGGACTTGCGATTATTTTACCTGATGCCCATATATTTACCGTTTGGCTATGGACCCAAATTGCCGTGTTTTTACATGTTTTTGTCGATATTTTCAATGCTTACGGAACACAGGCTTTGCGGCCTTTTTCGAAAAAGTGGGTAGCCCTTGGCGTCATAAATACGTTTGACCCATTTATTTTCGGCATTCATTGTGTCGGCATTTTACTTTGGTTATTTGGTGCAGACCCCGTCATGACATTTAGCATCATGTATATGATTATTTTCGTTTATTATATTTTGCGTTTTGCCCTTCAGAAAGCGATCAAGTCCGCCGTTCATCGTGAATTGCAAGATGAAGAGTTTGTTATTGTCGCACCTACTATGCGCTTCTTCCATTGGAAAGTCGCCGCAAAGTCAAAAACGCATTTTTACGTAGGCCGCGCTTATCGAAGAACAGTCAATATTTACGATAAGTTCAAAATCGAGCCTATTCCAAAAACAGAGCTCGTTGACAAGGCGATACAAGATCCTAATCTTGATGCGTTTTTATCTTTTTCCCCCCTTTATCGTTGGGAAATTTCCGAGCTTGATAATGGGTTGACGGAGCTTCGTCTGATCGATTTGCGCTATCGCAGCAATGACCGTTATCCATTCGTTGCAGTGGCTCATTTAGATGACGGGCTTAATGTCGTCAATTCCTATACCGGATGGATTTTCACGGAGGAAAAATTGCAAAAACGGCTGCAAATTGGCGCCGGAAATGAATAGACGGGAAAACCACCAGCTTAAACTGGTGGTTTTAGTTTGCCGTATCCTCACCATCATTTAATAAATGAGCATACTTCGGGTTTTTCGCTGCAAATAAGTGCAGCTTATCACCATAGCTTTCAATTAATTGACTTACTAAATTACCCGTATATTCCGGCCCCCGGTAATCTGCTCCCGCTTTTGCCGATGTCGACTCAAAATCGCTGCATAATAACTCTACCCATGTCCGAGCACGGCCTGTCGATAAATTGGGGTTTTTCGCCAATAATTGCTCCATCAATTTTTCATATAATGCTTCCATATTATTTGCCTTCTTTCATCGGGCGTAAAATCGATACAGGCAACGCTTCCTCAAAGCGGTCTGAGCCTAATCTGTGCCCCCACGCAAAACGTCCCTTTAAGTAATCAACCTGGAAAAATTCGCCGGGTGATCCGTTTATACGATACATTTCTCCTGGGTTAATTGTCGATAGATCGACTAAATACGCTTCCGCCATCAATGCTTTGCGCTCAAAAACGGCATATTCATTTACAATGCCTAACTGCTCCGCTTTTCTTGCGCGTTCACGCAAATTCGCAATCTCTTGGCGTAATTCCTGTTCGGACATCGCACTATAAGTAAACTCATTCATTTTGCTTTTGCTCCTTTTGTTCAATATATTCATTAATTTTCTCTATCGGAAAGCCCTTCTGATAAAGTGCTTGTTTTACTTTTTGATGAAGCTCAAAACCGGTTAGCTTCGATGCATACTTGCGCCAAATTTTATCGCCTTGGCTTTCAATTAACACAGCCCATTCATCCTCATGGCGTTCAAGCGTAATTTGCTCGAGTATTTCAGACACGATGGAATAGGAATAGCCTTTACGAAGCAGTATATCCTGAATTTTTTGCTTCACTTGTGTCGGTGTTTTGTTCCCGTTTGATCGGACCGCCTTTTCCGCCAGCTCCATTGCAAGCTTTAGCTGCTCATCATGATTGAATGTCGCCAGCACTTGCTGCTGCAGATTTTTATCGATGCCTTTTTTCATTAAATCTTGGCGAATCGCTGCCGGCCCTTTTTTTGCTGTGCGCTTTCTTGTTTCGAGCAATGCCTTTGAATAGCTTTCATCATTCAGAAAGCCTAAACGTGTCAGTTTATGAATCGCCTCTTGCACAACAGCTTCCCCATGCCCCGCTTGCAGGAGCTTTGTTTTCACTTCATGCTCGCTTCGCATCTGAAAGCTTAAAAAATTCAATGCCTTATTAAACACCTTTGCAATTTCATCTTCATATTGTATTTCATCTATTTCCATCTGCTCAAGTACTTTGCCTTTTTGCAGACCGAAATTAATAAGTGTACCTTCATCGACCGCAAATGCATATTGCTCATTCAAATATATATTGTAGCGCTGCTGATTATTTTTTTGCCGGCCGATTTTTGTAATTATTTGCATAGTGTACACCTCACATTAACAATGTATATTCTAGTATACATGTTTTTACTTTCTCTTTCATGAAACGGTATACTGAATTTAATAGATTTTAGCGGAGGAAGGTGTTAGTTATGAAAATTGCAATCGCTGGCGGAACAGGCATGGTTGGTCGAAAATTGAGCAAGCTGCTGCTTGAACTTGGACATGAAGTAATAATTTTAACACGCGGTGAACAGTATATGAAGGACGGCATTCATTATATACAATGGCTAAAGGATGGAACAACACCCGAATTGTATGTTGAAAATATAGATGCATTCGTCAATTTAGCAGGTGTGTCACTGAATGATAGGCGCTGGACGAAAGAGCAAAAACAAAAGATATATGATAGTCGCATGGAATCAACCGATGAAGTAATACGTATTCTGCAAAAATTGCAGCATAAACCGAAAGTTCTCGTCAATGCGAGTGCTGTAGGGATTTACCCGATTTCGCAAACAGCGATTTACACAGAACAGTCAGATGAAAAAGCGACGGATTTTTTAGGAACGGTTGTAACGCATTGGGAAGAAAAAGCGCAAAAGGCAGAAAAACTCGGCATTCGCACTTGCCTATCAAGATTTGGCGTTATTTTAGCAAAAGATGAAGGTGCGCTCCCAATGATGGTGCTCCCATACAAGCTCGGTGTTGGTGGAACAATCGGATCTGGCAGGCAATGGCTTAGCTGGATTCACGTAGAGGATGTTGCACGCGCACTGCTTTTTGTAATCGAAAATGAAAATTTGTCAGGACCGATTAATTTTACAACACCTAACGTTAAACGAATGAAAGAATTCGGAAAAGCGATTAGTAAAGCGTTGAATCGCCCGCATTGGCTTTCTGTGCCTAGCATTGCTTTAAAGCTGGCTCTCGGCGAAAAAAGCGTTCTCGTACTTGAAGGCCAACATGTATTGCCTGAAAAATTGCTGAACGCGGAATTTGAATATCGGTTCGTATCTGTTGAAGAAGCAATTCGTGATTTATATTCATTACATTAAGGTTTAATTGCTCCTGCATTTTTTCATCCGCTCAATCATTGCCGTACGGATGTTGTTCTCTTACAGTGAATTTCTATGATTCAGCATGGAACACGGACTTCCACTGAAGGAAGATGGATGAATAAATCACCGCATTTCACGCAACCTACTTTGTAAAAGGAGGTTGCTTTTTCATTGAAAAAACATATTTTAGGGATTAGCTTCGTGTTAGTCGCCACATTTATTTCCTTTATATCTGTTGCAAAAGCCGAAGAATTCCATTGGGGCTTCAAACCAAGCCGCAATGGCGAGACTGTGGAAATTGGGGAACCGCTTGAGTCTATGTTAAGTAAATATGGCGCGCTTTATAAAGGCAATGAGGAGAAAAAAATTGTCTATTTAACATTTGATAACGGCTACGAAAACGGCTATACCGAAAGCATTTTAAATACGTTACGGAAAGAAAACGCCCCAGCTACCTTTTTCTTGACTGGACATTATTTGACGAGCGCGACCGATTTAGTGAAAACGATGATTAAAGATGGCCATATTATCGGGAATCACTCTTACGGTCACCCGAATATGGCGCGTCTATCTGCAAATGAAATGGTAAAGGAATGGCAGCAGTTCGATAATAAACTAAACGAATTGACAGGTGTGAAACGGACATATTATGCACGCCCGCCTGAAGGCATTTTTAATGAACAAGTATTAAAGGTCGGCAATGAGGCGGGATATCGCCATATGTTCTGGTCGATCGCCTTCAAAGATTGGCTCAAAGATGAAAGGCGCGGCGCTCAATATGCTTATGATGCACTAATGGGTCAGCTTCATCCAGGGGCGATTATTTTAATGCATACGGTTGCACAAGATAATGCGGAAGCACTACCAAAATTTATAAAAGATGCAAAGGCGCAAGGTTACACATTTGGTTCATTGGACGATTTAGTGCTGGAAAATGAAAAAATATCCCCTTATTAGTGAAGTTGCGTTCCTTTCTTTTCATCGCATTTTCCGTTATACTGAAATGATGAAGAAAAGAAAGTGACTCGCACTTGATGTTGGTGCGAGTCACTCTATTTAAAGGACGTGTAAACTTGAGTGAAATAAAAATGGAAGTCGGACAAAAATTCCCATTGACGATTAAACGCCTCGGTATTAACGGTGAAGGTGTTGGATTTTATAAACGGAATGTCGTATTTGTCAAAGGTGCGATTCCTGGAGAAGAAGTAACAGTAAAATTAACAAAAGTATCACCGAAATTTGCGGAAGCTGAAATTATGGCAATTCGTAAAGCAAGTGAATTTCGCCAAGAGGCTCCTTGCCCTGTATATTCTGAATGCGGTGGTTGTCAATTACAGCATATGACTTATGACGCGCAGTTAATGAATAAGCGCGATATCGTCGTACAAGCATTTGAGAAATATGCGAAGGAAATTGCTGAAACTACTGAAATCCGCCCAACTATCGGCATGGACAATCCTTGGAATTACCGTAATAAATCCCAATTCCAAGTACGCAAAGAAGGCAAGCGTGTTTACGCAGGTCTTTTTGCAGAAGGGACAAACGAGCTTTTAAATATTAATGACTGTCTTGTACAGCATCCTGTAACATCAAAAATTACTGTGGCAACACGCAAAATTCTGCAAAAGCTAAACATAACAATTTATGATGGAAAAACATTAAACGACCTAGTCCGTACTATTGTCGTGCGTACGGGGGTGCGCTCTGGCGAAACACAAGTATGTCTTGTTACGACTCGCCATGAGCTGCCACATAAAAAAGAACTGATCGAGCGCATTAAAAAGATTGACCCTTCAATCGTTTCTATTACACAAAACGTCAACCGCGAGAAAACATCGTTAATATTTGGTCCAGACACTTATATTTTAGATGGAAAAGAAGCGATCCATGAAAAATTGGGCGAATTCGCATTTGATTTATCAACTCGCGCATTTTTCCAGCTTAACCCTGAACAAACAGTGCATTTATACAATGAAATCAAAAAAGCTGCAGCACTGACAGGGAAGGAAAATGTTGTCGATGCATATTGTGGAGTCGGAACAATCGGTATGTGGCTTGCAGAAGGTGCCCGTGAAGTGCGCGGTATGGATAATGTCGATGAAGCAATTGCTGATGCGAAATACAATGCGCGCACAAATGAAAATCTGCAGCATGTACGTTTCTTCCCGGGCTCTGCGGATAAATGGCTATTCCGCTGGTCAAAGGAAGATTACCGCCCAGATGTCATTTGTGTGGATCCTCCCCGTACAGGATTGGAGCCAGGCTTCATCAGAACAGTATTGAAAATAAAACCAAAGCGCTTTGTCTACACATCTTGCAATCCTTCCACACTGGCACGTGATTTAAAGGAATTATCTAAGGCCTACAATGTTGAATATATTCAACCGGTCGACATGTTCCCGCAAACAGCACAGGTCGAATGTGTCGTGAAACTGACATTAAAAAAATAATAATTACTACACCTTCACAGATTGAATCATTTCATTTTGTGAAGGTGTTTTTGTTGCTATCATTTTGTTAAACTTGCCAATATGTCAAAAATATCGCAATATTAAATCAAATACATTTTCGGGGGTATACAGATGGGGAGAATTATTCATTTTGAAATTCATGTTGATAATATGGAACGCGCAAAAGATTTTTACCACACCGTTTTTGATTGGAATTTCGAGGACTATAGTGAGTATGCTGGCATGCCGTATTTTGGCGCCATTACAGGAGATGATCAATATCCAGGAATCAATGGCGCATTAATGCAACGGAATGGCGATGCACCAGCAGAGGGACAGAGTGTCAATTCTGCAGTTTGCACACTTGGCGTTGAAAATTACAATGAAACCGAGGCGAAAATTTTAGCGAACGGCGGCAAAGTTGCTGTACCGAAATATGCGTTGCCTGGTATGGCGTGGCAAGGCTATTATCTGGATACTGAAAATAATATTTTCGGAATTCATCAACCAGACCAGGAAGCGAAGTAAAACAAAAGCGACGATTTTTTATAGGCTTCGTCATCCATTTGGAAAAAATCCATTTAGCAACCTCCCCATTTCTCTATTTTTTCGTGTAAAATAGAAATGCGGGGAGGTATAAACATGAAAAATTCTCTTTTTGTAGCTATTACATTTGTCGTTTCCTATTTGGCGATTTCGTCGCTTGGCAAAGTTATTTTCCCGAGCAATGATGAAAACTCCGCAACTTCGGCAAGTTCACTTCAAGCAGCTGTTACATTTGGCGGTGTAAACTATTTAAATGTATTCATCTACATAATTTTAGCAATGATTTTAACAGCAATTGTATTCTTTTCAGTAAAAAGCAGACGTTCCAATTAAGAACGCCTGCTTTTTTATACGGCTATTTTTTCGATTTACCGAATATTAGGATTAATACGGCGACAGTTAATAGCATCATCGAAATGACAAATAGAAAACCGTTGTCCGGGAAAATCTCCAAATATACCCCGCCTAAAAATGGTCCTGTCAAACTCCCCAAGCTAAAGAAAATGCCGCATAGCAGATTTCCGGTCGGCAACAGCTCTTTCGGTGTCAAATCGGTCATATATGTGATGCCAAGCGAGAACATCGAGCCTACACACATTCCCGCACATAAAAAGACGGCCGCTACGAATAGCTCGGAATGCTCAAAAAAGCTGCCTGTTAAGAAAAATGCGCTTCCGACGAGCAGCCCTGAAATAATCACTTTCCGACGCCCAATTTTATCCCCTAATGCGCCAAGCGGAAATTGCATCAAAATCGCGCCAATTGAAAAGCAAGCTAAAATAATCGATACAAAAGCTAAATCGAACTCTTTCCGCAACGCATATACAGGGAACAATGCATTTAGCGACGATTCCAAAAACCCATATACAAACGGCGGCAAAAAGGCAATCCAGCCATACTTTATTGCTAGCTTATAGCGTGTAAAGCCAGTTTGGTTTGCGTCCCCGACTAAAGCTTCCGGTTTCTCATTTTTCAAGATAAACACTAAAGACCAAGCTGCTAAACATAAAGCCGAAGACACGATAAACGGAAAGCTTTCCGAAATTTTAATTAGCGGGACAAATAATGGGCCAACAGCAAAGCCTACACCAAAAGATATGCCGTAAATCGACATGCTTTTCCCTAATTTATGTGAAGCGGTTGTTGATGTAATCCATGTTTGTGTTGAAAAATGCAGTGCATGATCCCCAATGCCGATTAACAATCGGAGGATAAACCAAAACATGACACTTTTCCAAAATGGAAATAAAAATAACGACATGAAAACGAGTGCGCCGCCGCATACGATAATCGGTTTATAGCCATATTTACGCAATGGCTGCTCGATAAATGGCGAGATTAATAATGTTCCTATGTATAGACCTGTCGCATTTAAGCCATTGAGTGTTGAGGATACCCCATCCCCTTCAAAAATGACCGAAATAAGCGGCAGAAGCATTCCTTGTGAAAAGCCCGAAATTGATACGATAATAACTAAAATGATAAATCTGCGTTGATCATAGCTCATTTTATTGTTCTCCTTAATTCATACGATTCATCGTATCATAGCTTTAAAAAAAGGGGGAGCGATTTTTTGCAAAATTCAAAAGCCCTAGCCAACTTTATCTCTAAAAGTTAACTAGGGCTTTAAATATCACTTAATTCCATTCTGCGTTGCATAAACAGTCGTATCGACAAATTAATATGTCGAAAATGTTTAAACGTCCTCCTTTTTTATGAGTTTGCCTATACATATTTTTTCCGACCATCTCCCTTTTATTAAGTATGCATTTACTTTACCATAACACTTCATTAATGTAAATATTCAAAATACATAGAATTTTAAAATAATTAACAAGTACTATACAATTTCCTGTTTTTTAAAACAACTTTAATAGTTAAGTTGCATATATATTATAGGTTGTCGTTTAACTTTTATAAATGGTCGTAGTATAATGGATGTAAACACAAAAGGAGAATCATACACAATGAAGCCAATCACAAATAAAGAGCAGCAAGTAACGTATTTAAAAGAACGTTTAGAAATCTTCCTTGAGGTGTTAGATGCTATTGATCCTGAAACGACTGAGCTTGAAGATATTGATCGCTTAATTCAAATGATGGACGACTTAGAAGATAAAATGGAGCAATTCCAAAAACGCGAGGAATAATAAATAGCTCTAGCAATGTCTCTTTTACTGGCATTGCTTTTTTTCATTCTTTTGACTGCTTTTGCTATTATTCGCCCAATTTTCATTCATTTCGATTACCTTTCATGTAAGCGCTCTTTTTTTTCTAATTTAAAAGAGTTATAATATAAGATGGATTATTAAGAAAGACTTGACTATCACAAATCGTGATAGTTGCTGTTCTAACTTATGTCGATCATTCAATAATCGACAAAAATAAACATATTTTTCTGGGGGGAAAAATAAGATGGCATACTTAGAAGCTTTAGAAAAAAGCCTTTATTCTTTAGTAACTGAAACATCTACAAACTTACCAAAAGACGTTCGTCGCGCTATTAAAGCTGCAAAAGAAGCAGAAAATGCTGGTACTCGTGCAGCAATGTCTCTGGACACGATTACTACAAATATCGTAATGGCGGAAGATAACGTATCTCCAATTTGTCAAGATACTGGTCTACCAACATTTAAAGTATATACTCCGGTTGGCGTAAACCAAATCGAAATTAAAAAAGCTATTCAAACTGCAATCGCTGCAGCTACTGGGGATGCAAAATTACGTCCAAATTCAGTTGATTCATTAACTGGGAAAAACTCTGGAACAAACATTGGTGCTGGTCTTCCGGTAGTAAAGTTTGAGCAATGGGAAAATGACTATATTACAGTGAAGCTTATTTTAAAAGGCGGCGGCTGTGAAAACAAAAATATTCAATATTCTTTACCTGCAGAATTAGAAGGTTTAGGCCGCGCTGGTCGTGACTTGGACGGTATCCGTAAATGTATTTTACACTCAGTATGGCAAGCACAAGGACAAGGCTGTTCAGCTGGTTTCATCGGCGTCGGTATCGGTGGTGACCGCTCTTCAGGTTATGATCTGGCAAAAGAGCAGTTATTCCGTCATGTTGATGATGTGAATCCAATCGAAGACTTAGCAAAATTAGAACAATATATTGTAGAAAAATCAAATACATTCGGTGTTGGTACAATGGGCTTCGGCGGTGAAGCAACATTACTAGGTTGTAAAATCGGCGTAATGGACCGTTTACCAGCTTCATTCTTCGTATCTGTAGCTTACAACTGTTGGGCTTACCGTCGTATGGCAATCGATATCGATCCAGCGACTGGCGAAATCACGAACTGGCATTACCAAGAAGGTGAAAAAATCACTTTCCGCGACGAAGAAAAACAAGACAATTCGGACAACAAAGTAGTTGAACTTGTTGCACCGATTACAGAAGAGAAAATTCGTTCACTTAAAGTTGGGGACGTAGTAAAAATTTCCGGACGTATGTACACAGGCCGTGACGCAATCCACCACCACTTAATCGGTGAAGGTGTAGAAGCGCCAGTAGACTTGAATGGTCAAATTATTTATCACTGTGGTCCGGTAATGGCAAAAGACGAGGCGGGCAACTGGGTCGTAAAAGCTGCTGGTCCTACTACTTCAATTCGTGAGGAGCCATACCAAGGCGACATCATGAAAAAATTCGGTATTCGTGCTGTTATGGGTAAAGGCGGCATGGGTCCAAAAACGCTTAAAGCATTAGAAGAACACGGCGGCGTATACTTAAACGCTATCGGTGGTGCTGCACAGTACTACGCAGACTGCATCAAGTCGGTCGATGGTGTAGATTTGATGGAATTCGGTATTCCTGAAGCGATGTGGCATTTGACAGTCCAAGACTTCACTGCAGTTGTAACGATGGATTCCCACGGGAACTCATTGCATGCTGATGTAGAAAAATCTTCTTTAGATAAACTGGCCATGCATGCTGAACGCGTGTTTTAATATTAATAATAGCGACTTGTCCCTATAACGGGGGCAAGTCGCTTTTTATAAACATTCGGCAATTGCAATATTATGATTATCTCCATCTTCATAATAATCCCCTATGTTATATTAATTAGGAATATATATACAGGTGATGAGGCATGTTTTATATAAAAATACTTATCAATGCAATCTTTATATTTACCCAAATTAATGTCAGTACGAAATACCAATATAAACGCAGTCTCGCTATTGCTATTGTATACACAATCTATATCATTTCAATTTCCCCTTATGTTACACTTCAATACATTTATTTGTATATTTGCTTATTGCTATGGATATTTTTTGCGGCAAGCTTTTTAATGCGGAATCGAATATTTAGTTCAACAAAAAAGTAGCACAGATGTAAGGGATTACTACCTTTCTGTGCTACTTTTCAATTTATTGAACTAATGGTGCTTTGTCTGCTGGTTCGTTATAAATTTTTGTATCGAGGTCTTTTGTTACACGGCTTGATACAACCCCCGAAACCATTGATCCGCTTACATTAAGTGCTGTACGGCCCATATCGATCAAAGGCTCAACAGAAATTAGAATACCCGCCAATGCGATCGGTAAATCCATTGCCGATAATACTATAATGGCCGCGAATGTCGCTCCCCCGCCGACACCAGCCACTCCGAATGAACTAATTGCCACGATTAAAATTAATGTGGCGATAAAGCCCGGTGATAATGGATTGATTCCTACTGTCGGGGCAATCATTACAGCCAACATCGCTGGATATACACCCGCACAACCATTTTGTCCGATTGATAAACCGAATGAACCCGCAAAGTTGGCAATTCCATCTGGCACACCGAGACGTTTCGTTTGTGTTTGGATATTTAAAGGCAATGCCCCTGCACTTGAACGCGAAGTGAAAGCAAATAGCAATACTTCTGCTGTTTTTTTCAAATATGTTAAAGGGCTTAAACCAGTTAAAGCGACGATAACTAAATGCAATAAGAACATAGCGATTAATGCGGCGTACGAAGCAAGGACGAATTTTCCTAAGTCCATGATCGCTCCCAAATCGCTTGTCGCTACTGTACGCGCCATAATTGCCGCTACGCCATATGGAGTTAAGCGTAAAATAATGCGCACAACCCCCATTATTAAACCGTACAGTGCTTCAATACCCTTTTTCACATTTTCCGCTGTCTCTTCTTCTTTGCGGCGAAGCGTTAAATAGCTAAATCCTAAAAATGCTGCGAAAATTACGACTCCAATTGTTGAAGTGGCGCGTGATCCTGTTAAATCTGCAAATGGATTCGCCGGGAACATCGATAAAATTTGTTCAGGCAAAGTTGTCACTTCTGCTGAACGCTCTACTAACGATTCACCTCGTGCAATTTCCGCATCCCCATGAATAATTTGCGATGCATCTAAATCAAATATAACTGTTGAGGCGATTCCTAAACTAGCCGCTACCGCCGTTGTTCCGATTAATACAGATAAAATAACAGCTGCAGCCTTCCCTAAGTTTTTCCCAAATGTCACTTTTGTGAATGCCGTTAATATTGATATGAAGACTAAAGGCATTGCAATCATCTGCAGTAATCTTACATAACCATTGCCAATGATGTTATACCATGGCATCGACTCTGTAATCGTATCGGATTCTACTCCGTATGCAAGTTGCAAGCCTACTCCAAGCAATATCCCTAATCCTAAAGCAATAAAAACACGATTAGAAAATTTAACATGCTTTGTATGCAGGAAATATAAAAATGCAGCAACAAGCAGCAACAAGGCAATATTAAGTAAAACGAATAAATTCAACTTAAACTCCTCCAATTTATAAATTGTACTTCATAATATTACTCTATAATTCTTATAAGTCAAGTGGGAATTGATTATTCCTGTTGATTGTATGTTATTTACAAATCACGTCCTCTATATTATAATAATTCTAAATAAAAAATGATTATAAACTAAATGAAATCCATTATCATTTGTTTTAACAATGATTTTCATTATCAAGGAGGTACTTATGAAAAACTCTAATCGAGAAAACTTATCATTAAATGAGAAAATTGCCGAACATAAAGAATTGATTGCTGCTTTAGTTTCCGGTTTTATCATATTACTCGCATGGCGAATGGATTCTACCGAGCAAACAACAGCTGCTGTAATAGCTTATTTAACAGCCTTTTTAATCGGCGGCTACGCGAAAGCAAAGGAAGGTATTGAAGATACAGTTGAAAGCAAATCTTTAAATGTAGAAATTTTAATGATTTTAGCTGCCATCGGTTCCGCTATAATCGGATACTGGATGGAAGGTGCGGTATTAATCTTTATATTTGCCTTAAGTGGGGCTCTTGAAACATATGCGATGAATAAAAGCCATCGTGAAATTTCTTCCTTAATGGGTCTGCAGCCGGAAGAAGCATGGCTTGTACGCGGAGGATTTGAGCCGATTAAAGTTTCTGTAAAAGATCTAAAAATAAACGATCATATTTTAGTAAAGCCAGGCGAACGCATTCCTGCTGATGGGAAAGTTTTCAAAGGGATTTCGACTGTTGATGAAGCTGCAATTACAGGTGAATCGATGCCAATTACGAAAAACATTGACGATGATGTGTTTGCGGGGACAGTAAACTTAAATGGCGTATTGACAGTCAATGTGACGAAGCCAAGCACCGAAACTTTATTCCAAAAGATCATTACGCTTGTACAATCCGCGCAAAGCGAAAAGTCCCCATCCCAACAATTTATTGAACGCTTTGAAGGGGTGTATGTAAAAGGGGTTTTAATTACTGTCGCTTTAATGATGTTTTTACCCCACTATTTATTAGGATGGGATTGGACGACAACTTTCTACCGTGCAATGGTTTTATTAGTCGTTGCTTCCCCATGTGCATTGGTCGCAGCTATAATGCCTGCCACACTTTCCGCCATCTCAAATGGGGCTAGAAATGGGATATTAGTAAAAGGCGGGGTGCACTTGGAGCATTTAAGTGCGCTACGTGTACTGGCCGTTGATAAAACCGGAACACTCACACAAGGAACACCTGTCGTAACAGATTTTATCGTCCGTGAAGATTTGAATGAGAAGGATACATTGGCTTTAATAGCGGGAATTGAAGCACAATCAAACCACCCGCTCGCACAGGCCATTACATCCTATGCCAAAAAGCGCAACATTCTCATTCCACAAAATATTATGATTGAAGATATCCCAGGCTACGGAATGAAAGCCGAGTCCGGGCAAAACCGCTATACAATCGGGAAACCAGATTTTGTTGGAAATGATTTAGCTCACGATTTTGCAGACGGGGCATTAAACGACTTAGGCAATGAAGGAAAGACCGTTGTATTTTTAAAAGATCATAAAGGAATTGCTGCCCTTATTGCAATGAAGGATATAGTACGGGATGAGGCGAAAAATGCTGTTGTTGCACTTAAAGAGCTTGGCATTGATGTCATGATGCTTACAGGGGACAATGATACAACGGCAAAAGCAATCGCAAAAGAAGCGGCTGTAACGAACTATATTGCAGAATGCCTGCCCGAAACAAAGGTCGAGCATATTCGAAACTATAAACAATCGTCTGGACATGTCGGTATGGTAGGTGACGGTATCAATGATGCCCCTGCCTTGGCTACTGCTTCAGTGGGGATTGCCATGGGCGGCGGCACAGACGTAGCACTTGAGACAGCCGATATAGTGCTCATGAAAAATGACTTATCGAAAATCGCCTATGCGGTAAAACTTTCACGAAAAATGCAGCGAATTGTGAAACAAAATATCATCTTTTCGCTGACGGTCATAGCACTGCTCATCATCTCGAATTTCTTTCAAGCTATCAGCCTTCCAATCGGTGTCATCGGGCATGAAGGAAGCACCATTTTAGTTATTTTAAACGGCTTGCGCATGTTGAGTAAAAATGTATAAAAGATTGTTCGTAAAGGCGCTCTGTATCCGCAATGCGCCTTACCTTTTCTTTATATCCGGGAGTTTAATTTCGTAAGTCTGATGAAGTAATAGGATGCGAAAAATAGCAGATGAGTCTGGCATTGTCCAAAAAGCGAAAACATCGGAACAAAAGCAAAAACACGGCGCTGAAATTTATAGCGCCGTGCTTTATTTATAATGCTAATATTATTTAGAAAACCGGTGATTTTGCGTCTTGTTTGCTTTTCTTTGCGATTTGCCTTTCTTGGAATGTTGCGTTTAGTAAACCGCCTAATATTAAAATCATCCCGGTAAAATATAGCCATAACATTAATATAATGACACCGCCAATACTGCCGTATGTGGAGCTATAGTTCCCGAAATTATTAATATAAAATGAAAAACCGTATGTCAAAACTAGCCAGCCGAATGTAGCAAAAACAGAACCCGGCACTACGCTAAGTACCGTTAAGCGCGGGTCTGTATTTGGCACAATCCAATACATAACCGTTAATAAAAGGAAAATAAGCGTAGGCGGTGCAATCCAGCGAACCGAATTCCAAATACTTTCAAATGATTCAGCTACACCAAAATAGCCAAACACGATATTGCCGATTTGCTGACCGAAAATCGGTAAGACAAGCGCCACTAAAATGATTGCCACTAATGAAACTGTAAAAATAAGGGACCAAATACGATTTAAAAACCCCGCCTTGCCTTCAACATCATAGGCGCGGTTTAAAGTTTTCATAAGCGCATCCACCCCTCGCGAAGCTGACCAAACCGTACCGATAATACCGATTGAAAGTAAGCCGCCATTCTGATTTGTCAACACTTCCGACAGCGTGCCTTCTATAAGTCCGTAAACTTCTTCAGGCATAATATCACTTAAAAAATCGAAAATTTGCCCTTGCTCCAAACTCAAGTAAGGTAAAAGTGTCACCATAAAAATAAGCATCGGGAAAAATGATAGCAAAAAGAAATAAGCAAGCTGCGCTCCCATTCCCGACATATCAACTTTTTGCATGCGGTATATTAAATCCTGGAAAAAGCCCTTTGTCGTTAATACATTGACCTGACTTCGTTCAGGTAAAATATATGATTTAATAAGCGCAATCTTTTCACGTATTTTTTGCTTTTCTGCCATGTAGCCACCACCTTTTAAGGTTATTTTGATTCAGCAGATGTTTTGGACATCCGCAGGGACAAAATAATGCTTTAGCGGATATCATAATATTTAAATGAAGTTTTTTGAGCATTCGAAATAAAACCTGAAACAATTATGCCAAGACGTAATTGATTAGCCGATTTGCTCATCCTTTTTGGAAAATGCCTGAATCGTTTCTGAAACCATGCTTTGAATTGTCGTAGGCAGTTCTTTAATGTCGTTGCCGTTTTGCATAATGGATTCGATATTACTATTTACTGTCCCGTACACTGATTGGGCTTGTTCAACTTTTGATTCGACTAGCTCCAACAATTCATCTCGATTTTCAGCATAATACGCAATTGTTTCTTTTGCTTTTTTTGCAGTTTCTATAGTATGTTCACGTGTTTGTCTATCCAGCATACTAATCGCCGCTCCTGTTACTGCGCCAATAGCTATAAACGGTAATAATTTGCTTTTCATTATTTTCTCTCCTCCTGTATATGCTTTCATATTCCCATAAAAATTTTCTACAAAACTTATATAGGTATATTTTATCGAATGTTCGGTATTTTTAAAAGCATTCAAATAACTTTATCTGGTTGACAAGAAGCGCCGTGCATGAAATGATATTTTTGTATACATTGAAAGGTAGGGCACAAAATATGGACTTATCCAATCCATCACAACAAAATGTCATCTATATGATTGAACAAATCAAAGAAAAGCTTCGTATGGTAAACGTGGACGCGATGCAATCAGATGCTTTTGATGAAGAGAAATACGAAGATCTGCAATATTTATATAAAATGGTTATGAAACGAGATTCATTCAGCCCAAGTGAAATGAATGCGATCGTTGCCGAATTGGGCTCACTGCGAAAGTAATGAACAATAAAAGCGCCAACAAGCTTATCCAATTCCGGTTGTCATTGAAGAAACCGATAAAGTAAATAGTCGGTGTTTTAGCCTACACGAAAAGAAGCTCATCGATTTATTTCGACGAGCTTCTTTTTATTGCCTGGCTATTCCCCAGGAAATAATAATTATTTGTTTAATTCGACAGCGATTTTTGCGCCTACGCGTGCGTTGTTTTTCACTAATGCAATGTTTGCATCAAGCGATTTGCCTTCTGTTAATTCCTTTACTTTACCGAGCAAGAATGGTGTTACATCCTTACCTGCGATGCCTTGCTCTTTCGCTTCTTTCAATGCATTTTCGATAATGCCGTTAATAACGCTTGCTTCCATTGCATCTTCTTCTGGAATTGGGTTTGCGATTAATGCGCCTCCACGTAATCCTAAGTCCCATTTCGCACGTAAAATAGCCGCAATTTCTTCTGCTGAATCAACACGGTTGTTCACATCAAATTCGCTTTCACGTGCATAGAACGCTGGTAGTTTGTCAGTGCCGTAACCAATTACCGGTACACCTTTTGTTTCAAGATATTCCAATGTTAAGCCGATATCCAAAATCGATTTTGCGCCTGCACATACAACCGCTACATTCGTCATTGCCAATTCTTCCAAATCTGCAGAAATATCCATTGTCGTTTCAGCTCCTCGGTGAACACCGCCAATACCGCCTGTTACGAATAGCTCAATGCCTGCTAGTTCTGCACAGATCATCGTTGCAGCCACTGTTGTTGCCCCGGTTTTCTTCGTTGCAAGTAAATAGCCAATGTCACGACGGCTTGCTTTAGCAGCTCCCTGGGCGTTGCCGAACATTTCCAGTTCTTCGTCTGATAAACCGATTTTAATTTTCCCGTCGATTAATGCAATTGTTGCTGGCACCGCACCACCATCGCGAATAATCTGCTCAACTTCGCGTGCTGTTTGTACGTTTTGCGGATATGGCATACCGTGCGAAATAATTGTCGATTCTAAAGCGATAATTGGTAAACCTTTCTCCTTTGCTTCCAATACCTCTTGTGAATATGATAAATATTGTTCCATTATAAATTCCTCCATTCAAGTAAGTTTTCCTTTGTTAAATCTTCTCGTACTGTTTTATCAGACTGCAATGTTTTAGATGCATTTACCAATCCGAGCTGGATTGCTTCTTCAAGCTCTTCATCGTTCAATGCGCCATGTAAAAATGCGCTTACAAAAGCATCGCCGGCACCTGTAACATCGACAATGTTTTTTGTTGAAATTGCCTTGTAATGTGTTAATTGGCCTGCATGACCTGCCATTACTCCATGTTCTCCTAATGTGAGGACAACGTATTTTGCGCCTTTTTGCAACATAGTATGGACAGCTTCTTCATAATGTTCATATGTTTCCAACTTCATATTTAAATAAGTCTCCGCTTCATCGCGATTGCAAATGAAGTAATGGACACCGTGCAGATCCTGTGGCATATTTTTCATTTTAGGCGAAGAAACAGGGATAATCGCCAATGGAATATTACGCTCTGTTGCGAACATCCTGACATATTCCACAGTCTCCAACGGACTGTTCAAATCAATTACTATACAGCTGGCATTTTGCAATATCGATTCATGCTTTTTTAAAACTGCCGGCAATAATTGATCGTAAATCGCCATATTGGCCATCGAGATGACTAGTTCGCCTTCACGATTGAGTACTGCTGTATATGACCCTGTATTATAGCCCTTTAACTTCTCCACTAAATCCAAATTCACTAAATTCCTGCAATTATGTTCGATAAATGCACTATCATGATCTTCACCCATTACGGTAATCAGTGAAACATGGTTGCCTAAACATCCTAGGTTTTCCGCGATGTTGCGCGCCACTCCCCCTACTGCTTCTGTAACAGTGGCAGGATTGGAGGTTCCTAGCTGTGCATCTTGCTCAATCGTGAACTTACGATCAACGTTTGCACCGCCAATTGCGATTATTTGATTTTTTTCTGGCAGGACATACGCTCGGCCTAAAATTTCTCCACGTTTAATAAGTGATGAGATGATGTTTGCAAGCGCTGGCCTCGACATCCCCAATTGCTCCGCCATTTCCTGCTGTGATAAATAGGGATTTTTTTTGATCAATTGAAAAATTAATTTTTCTTTCTCATTCAACTCTCTCACCTCAAACCAAACATTTGTTTATAATTATAAACTTTTGTTTGTAAAATGTCAAAAAAATTTCTGTACATCAATTTTCAACCATCTTTTAGTATGTTAAAAAAAACAGTTAATATAAGTGAAGAAAAACAATCGCCCACTCCTAATAATTTAAAACAATTATCCACACTTGTTTTATTTATATTGAATAGCCTATCGATATGCTTTTTAACTATCACAAAAGGCTGTTCGGAAATTTTTGCTTTCCAAACAGCCTTTACGCTACTCTACTATAATATCTCCATTTTCTGCTACACGAGGTTGAACAAGAACTTCAACACGGCGATTTTTCGCTCGCCCTTCTTCTGTATCATTTGTCGCAATCGGGCTAAATTCTCCGAAACCTTTCACACTAAAATATTTCGAATCGAGTTCTTCATTCCCTGCAACAACTTCTTTCATAAAGTTCACAGCACGCATAACAGATAAATCCCAGTTTGAATCAAATTCAGAAGTATTGATTGGGACATTATCTGTATGACCTGTAATTACAATATTACGCGGCGGATCAAATAATAGTAATTGAGATAGCTCATCGGCAATCGTCGCATATTCCGCTTTTACTTCCGCACGTCCCATATCGAATAAAATGCTATCACGAATCGTAATTAATAATCCTTCATCTGTCATCTTTGTTTCGAATTGATTTTCCAGCTCATTAATCGCAATAAATTCGTCCACACGATTTTGCGTTTCTTGAAGGCGCTCCTGATCTTCCATATATTTCGAAACACCTGACTGAATATTTGATGTAGAGCCATTTGGTGTTTGAACAACGGCTGGATTGTCCATTACGCCCGTGCCGCTTGTGAATATTTCATTGAACACAGCGGACATTTGCTGTAATTTCTTTTCATCCACAGAGCTTGATGCAAAAAGAACAATGAATAATGCTAATAATAAAGTTAAAATATCCGCATAAGGAACCAACCACGATTCGTCGACATGTTCCTCATGCTTCTTATGTTTCTTATGCTTCTTTGCCAAGGCCACCCGCCCCGCTTTCCGTAATTTGCTTACGTTCTTCCATCGTTAAATATGAAGCTAGCTTTTGCTCGATTACACGAGGGGCTTCACCTTCAAGTACTGATAAAATACCTTCAATCATCATTTGCTTTTGCTTTACTTCTACGGAAGATTTACGTTTTAACTTATTGGCAAATGGATGCCACAGCACATAGCCTGTAAAGATACCTAGCAATGTCGCAACGAATGCCGCTGAGATGGCAACACCTAATTTGTCGATATCTGTCATATCTTTTAATGCGGCAATAAGACCTACTACTGCGCCTAATACCCCGAGTGTTGGTGCATATGTACCGGCCTGAGTGAAAATTCCGGCTCCACTTGCATGACGGTCTTCCATCGCTTCTACTTCCTCTGTCAATACATCGCGAATATAGTCCGCATTTTGACCATCAATTGCAAGTGTCAGACCATTTTTTAAGAAAGGATCTTCAACTTCTGCTGCTTTGCTTTCTAATGCCAGCAATCCTTCGCGGCGCGCCAAATCAGCCCATTGTGAAAACATTTTAATTAGGTCAATATCACTTGCCAGTTTTGTTTCTGTAAATAAAATTTTGAAAAGTTTCGGAATTCTTTTTAATTCCTTCATTGGGAATGCGATTGTAACCGCTGCTATCGTACCAAAAATAATAATTAAAATAGCTGCAGGGTTCAATAATGCGTCGGGTGTTACGCCTTTCATAAACATCCCTAATAAAAGGGCGAAAAAGGCGATAATTATCCCAACAACCGATGAAATATCCATATGTAGTACCTCCAATATTACTATGTCTTTTTTTATTTCGGTATATTTATCTTTTTATTAACTTCCTATACACTAATATAAAGGCATTTTTTTTATTTTTCGATGCATTATTCGATTTTTCTATTCTTTTCTATGTTTTTGATTATAATGTATCAAAAATAACCAACTTTTATAGACTATTATCGGAGGAATGATTCAAATGAATTCTATGTTCGAAGGAAAATTAACAAAATACGCAGAATTAGCAGTAAAAATCGGTGTCAATATCCGGCCGAATCAGTATTTATACATCGCAGCTTCCATCGATTCGGCACCATTTGTTCAAATTGTAACAAAAATCGCCTATGAAGCTGGCGCAAAGCAAGTTTTCGTAGATTATACGGATGACCAAATTACACGCACCCGCTACGAGTTGGCGCAAGAGGATTCTTTCGATTTCTTCCCTCCTTGGAAAGTGCAGGAGCGTGAATGGCTTGCTGAACAAGGCGCCGCATTTATGAGCATCGTTTCACAAAGCCCGGACCTACTTTCAGGCATTGATTCAAAACGGATTGCTTCATTCCAAAAAGCAGCGGGCACTGCACTTAACAAATATCGACAATATGTACAGTCAGATAAAATCAGCTGGACAGTTATTGCAGCACCTTCAAAGCAATGGGCAAAAAAGGTATTTCCCGATTTACCGGAAGCAGAGCAAGTTGACGCATTGTGGGATGCTATTTTTAAAGCAACACGTGCCGATTTGGACAACCCTGTCGAAGCTTGGGCACAGCATAATGACAGCTTGCATGAAAAGGTTGATTACTTGAATAGCAAAAGCTACACTAAACTGCACTATACAGCTCCAGGAACGGACTTGACAATCGAGCTTCCAAAAGGGCATTTATGGTGCGGGGCTGGCAGTGTCAACGAAAAAGGCGACGAGTTTATGGCCAATATGCCGACTGAGGAAGTTTTCACAGTACCGCATAAAGATGGTGTAAACGGGTATGTATCTAGTACAAAGCCACTAAGCTATGGCGGCAATATTATCGACAACTTCAAAATCACATTTGAAAATGGACGTATTACGGATGTAGAGGCAGAACGAGGAGAAGAAGTATTGAAAAACCTTATCGCAACAGATGAAGGCTCCCATTACTTAGGCGAAGTAGCTCTTGTACCATTCCAATCACCTATTTCACAATCGAATATTCTATTTTTCAATACATTATTCGACGAAAACGCTTCGAACCACTTAGCGATCGGCAGTGCTTATGCGTTTTGCGTAGAAGGCGGGAAAACGATGTCACGGGAAGAGCTAAGCAAGCATGGTTTAAATGAAAGCATTACACATGTCGATTTTATGATTGGTTCTGCAGAGATGAATATTGATGGAATTACAGCAGATGGCCAAGCCGAGCCAGTATTCCGAAATGGCAACTGGGCATTTTAAGGGATAGTTTTTCCCGTTGTTTCAGCTGCAGTCATTGTCACTATTTTTGAAATACTGCTCGCTTTTACGATTGTTGATTTCCGAAATGATTATTAGTGACATGAAGAGCCGCTTTATGAAGGAACACCCTATTATAGTGAAATATAATTTTCAAGATGTCGCCATATTTACAATTTATTCTATAATAAATGCATAAATTACCCTACAATGTTCCAATTTATTAGGTTATAATTGGTTAATGATTCTTATTATTAAATAGAGGGGAGTTTTTATGATGTTTGATCACCGTCATCCATTTTTATCCGACTACTATGCAGTAGTATTAGGATACTCGGTTGTTATCCTTGTATGTTTAGTATTGTTCATCGTATACTTGCGTATCGGATTGCAATCTCATGATTCTGTTGTAATAGATTCAAAAGCCAGCGCATTTGCGCCAAACGAAAAATCATTGGATGGTCACCACCATCATTAAAATTTTTCACAACCGCTCAATTCGGCGGTTGTTTTTTGTTGCGCTTCTCTCTATTTAATTAATATTTAACTTAAATCGGACGGATTTGTTTAAATTATCTAAATAATATTTTAAAATATATAAAGAAACGAAAGGGGTATGAACAGCACATGTCTGCATTACAAACAATTTTAGAATATAATGAAAAATTCGTAGCTGAAAAGCAATATGAAGAATATGCTACAACGAAATATCCTGATAAAAAAATTGTTGTTTTATCTTGTATGGACACACGTTTAGTAGAATTATTACCAAAAGCAATGAACTTGCGCAATGGTGACGTCAAAGTTGTAAAAAGTGCTGGCGCAATCGTGAATCACCCATTCGGTGGAATTATGCGTAGTTTGCTTGTAGCTGTTTATGAATTAAAAGCGGATGAAGTTTATATTATCGGTCATTATGATTGCGGAATGAGTGCAGTTGATCCAAATGTAATGATTGGTCATATGCTTGAACGCGGGGTTACCCAGGAAACACTCGACATTATTAACTATGCGCGTGTAGATTTGAAGGAATGGCTGCGTGGATTTGGGGATATTAAAACAAGCGTCTTGAAAAGTGTCGACTTAGTAAGAAGCCACCCGTTAATGCCAAATGGAGTTCCTGTGCATGGGCTTGTCATTGATCCTCAAACAGGAAAGCTGGATTTACTGACAGACGGAAATATCGACAGTAAAGAATAATAAGCTATGGTGCTCACTCAAATGACTGTGGAATGAGCACTATAGCTTTTTTTAATTTGATTATATTCCCATATTAACTTTGGAAATCCACCCAAGCTTTAATATCTTTCGCGTAAGTTTCCGTACACTTTACACATAAAGAAATTAAACATTTTTGAAATCCCGCTGCAAAATGGCGTACATATAATGGTCAACCCATTTCCCGTTTATAAATAACAGCTCCCGCAGCAAGCCCTCTCTCGTAAAGCCTGACTTTTCCAATACGCGGATTGATGCTTTATTTTGAGGGGCTACATATGCTTCGATACGGTGAATATTTATAGTTAGAAACGCAAACTCCATCACTAGATGAACCGCCTCTGTTACAATCCCCCGGCCGATGAAACCTTGATCCATTGAATAGCCGATAAATCCGCTCGAATACGGCAAACGCTTTATCGAATAAAGGGAAATATGTCCGATTAACTGGCCTGTATCATTGTGAAAAACCCCAAAGGAAAACTCCCGATTTGACTGGAGTAGATGCAAGCTCTCCAATATTTTTTTATACTGTGCCTCTTCTGTATAAAATTCTTCTCGGTGTAATGGTTCATATGTTGACCAATAGAGCTTATTGTCCCCAAGTAATTTTGCCAATGCCTTTGCATCCGACGGGGTAAAAGTACGCAACGAACATTTTTGCCCAATAAGTTGAACCATTGGACCCTCCTTTTTTTGAAATAGCTTGAGTAAGCTTCTCATATGTCTCACCTACATTTCATTACAAAGCTCGCTTGTCATTTATTTTGACTTTTTCTTTTTTGATTTTTTTGGCTTTGGCTGTATTTCTATGAATTCTGTCAGCTCTACATCTGCCGCTACTTCCTTCTGTTCTTCGAAAACATTTGTCAGCTGTAATCCGCGTCTTGCTGCCTCTTTCTCAATATGGGAAATAACTTCCTTTAAAACTTGAACGCGCGCATACAATTTATCGTTGCCCGGGATTAAACACCAAGGCGCGTTTTCTGTATCGGTTTTAGCGAACATCTCATCTGCTGCTTCACTGTATAAACTGAATTTTTCCCGGTTTCTCCAATCTTCGTCAGTCAATTTCCATGATTTATATGGGTCTGCTGCACGGTCATTAAAGCGTTTTAGCTGTTCATCTGCATCGATATGTATCCAAAATTTGATCATAATATAGTCTTCATCTGTTAATTGCTTTTCAAAGTCATTAATTTCGTTGTAGGCACGCTTCCATTCATGTTCTTCCGCAAAGCCCTCAATGCGTTCTACTAATACGCGACCATACCAAGAACGGTCAAATATAGCAATCTGTCCGTGCTGCGGCAGCTTTCTCCAAAAACGGTGCATGTAATGATAGCGCATTTCATGGGGCTGTGGTGCGGAAATTGGCGTTACGATCAATCCGCGTGGATCAATGCGCTCAGTTAAACGCTTAATGGCTCCCCCTTTGCCCGCTGCGTCCATTCCCTCAAATGCAATAATAAGGCCAATTTTATTATTGAATAAAAATTGCTGTGCATTAAGCATTTCATATTGCAGAACTTTCAATTTCTTTTTATACATTTTCTTATCCATTTCCAGTGTTAAATCCAAGTTTTTAAGCTTCTTCATTTTAGCTGCCTCCTCTATTCCGTATCATTACATATATTTTACTTGAAAGTGTATGTAAATGGTAATTGTTGCTTTAATTTATTTGAATCATTTGATTATTTTATGTTGAATCATAGTTTTTATAGAACTATAAAACCGGATAAGAAAAAGCTGTGCAAAAAGCCAAATTGAGCTTTTACACAGCATTTTTATAATCAGTCTTCTAAAGTTGTTAAAATAATCGGTTTGTCTTTCGTTACGATAATGGAATGTTCAATTTGGGCAACCAACGATTTATCTGGTGTTACGAATGTCCAGCCATCACCCGATTCCACGATATGTTCAGCCTTAGCTGAAATGAATGGCTCTACTGCCAACACCATGCCTTCTTTCATGATTGTCGTGTCCCAAGCGTCGTAATAGTTTAATACGTGGTTTGGCTCTTCATGCAATGATTTGCCTAATCCGTGTCCTGTTAAATTCATAATTACCGTCAACCCGTGATCACGTGCTTCACGCTCCACCGCTTTCCCGATTTGGTTGAGCTTCGAACCTGCTTTAACTTTTGTCATCGCACGGTCAAATGCTGATTTTGCTACTGTACAAAGTTTTTCCTTCTCTTCATAGCCTTCTCCAACGACAAAAGAAATTCCCGTATCTGCAAAATACCCATCCAACGAGCCTGAAACATCTATGTTTACGATATCGCCTTCTTGAATGGCTTTATTACCTGGGATACCGTGTGCAACTTCATGATTCACTGAAATGCATGTATAGCCTGGAAAATCATACTCGCCTTTCGGACCTGAAATAGCGCCTGCCTCAGCAAACATGCGCCCTGCAATTTCATCTAATTCTTTCGTTGTCACGCCAGGTGCTGTCGCAGCTTTCATTGCCTCACGAATTTCAGCACAAATACGTCCGATTTTTTTAAACGCTTGAATTTCTTCTTGATTTGTAACAATCATGTGTAACTTCCTTCCTCTTAAACAATGTCTACCCTTAACTATAGCATACTTAAAATCGGTTGTAAGTGTTCAACGTTTTTTTAAATAATAACATTCCGTACAGAAATGACCGATAATTTTGAAGGATAAATTATTGCTTATTGAATCGGTATTAAAAGTAAATTTGCTGTCAAAAATAAACAGGGATTCTTTTTTATGGCTCTTCATCAAAAGTTGGGGATGACAAAACTTCATGCCAAGGCGAGTTGATTGGAATGGAGGGGAGGCGAGTGTTCGTGCTGACGGTTTCACCTTTCGCACTGTAAAAACACCAGCTGACGGCTAGCGCCTTTCGCTACAAGATTTTCTCTGTGACGAAAGCATTAGCGACAGTCACAAGCAAGCTTCCAGCGGGAACAGCAAAATTTATTTTGCGACGAAAGCGTCCGACCCGCAATGGAAATCAACCCCATGTTATGGTGATGAACCTTTTTTATGTATATTTTCTTGAAAAATTAGAGTTCCCCAACAAAAAAGAAATAGGTTTGCAGCGATATGACTCCACTACAAACCTTTTGATTTTATTTAAACTTGCTGCACCTTTTGCAATAAGCGCGGTGCTGATGTGAATAATAAGACAGCAATAATAGCCGTAATTACAGTTGCAGGAAGCATGTAGGAACTATTATAAATAATCGAATATGTCCATACATTTTCATCGCCCGCATATTCTTTAAAGAAAATAACACCTGCCAGCAAATGTGAGACAAAGCGTAATGAGCCGCCTATCAACGCTCCTATTATAATATATAGCGTCATTTTTCCTTTATTAAGCGATAGGGATGCTTGCAATAAAGGTTTTCTTACAAGAGCAGCCAAGCCTACAACCGTAAATGCCAGGCCATAATCGAGAATTGCTTGAAGCCAATGCACAATATATGCACCGAACATCATTTGCATAACTCCGATAAGTAATCCTGTGGCAAGGCCTGCTGTCAATCCCCAACGAATCGCCATTAAAATAATCGGAATCATTACAAAGCTGATCGATCCACCTTGTGCCCACATTTTAAAAGATATTTGGTCCAACACGAGTCCGATGGCAGCGAAAATCGCTATTTCCACCATCATCAATAATTTTTTTCTTGTCCATAACAATGCCCCTTTCTTTTTTCCGATGTAACAGAAGTGAAGAAGGAATAGAAAACATAAAAAAAACGATAATCAGGACAAAAGCCTGACTATCGTTTGAACAGTCGGTTTCTATCCACATCCCTACGCAAGTTTTAACTTACAGGTTCAAAGAGTCAGTGCAATCACGTGCACAATCTCAGCCGACTTACTCGGCCCCCCTTGTGGTACATCTAAGTATTTATTGTTTGAACAAGCTCATTGTATCGAATATTTCCATAATTATCAACCGCTATTATTTTGAAACTAAATTTGCGGATGTCACGTATATGTAAATGTATATGTATAGAGGAGGGAAAAATGATGGACCAATCAAAAGGTTTAAGTGCAATAAGCTATTTGAGTTTTTATTTTGCGCCATTTATTTTGCCGTTAATTATATTTTTTGTTTCAAAAGATGAATTTGTTAAAAGCAACTCCCAAAAGGCATGTATTACACAATTCATCCCGATTGCACTTGGCATTATATATATGATTTACTTTTTCGCCTCAGCGCTTTCTTGGAATGATACTTTTACAGCGCACGACTTTTTTGTAAGCACATACTTTATAGGCTTTGTATTATTAGTCATTATTTTCTTTGCAGCGGCAATTTGGAATTTAGTCCAGGCAATTAAAGTTTTACGGTAATGTTTATCTATGCCTAATATTTGGGTATATTTTTTGTACGAAATGTCATTCGTTAAGGAGTGTTATTTGTGAAACTAAATAAATTCATTAAAACAGCAATCAAATATGGACCAATCGTGTATCCCATCATAAAAAAAATGATCGATAAAAAATCGGTCCCGCAACCTACGAGCACACGACGAACTCCGAAACGTTAATAATAGCGGTTCGACAACCCTCCTTGGCCGTCGAACCGCTATTTTCATTTTATAATGATCTCTGTTTTACTATGTCCTTCTTTAAGCTTTTGCACTTGCAAAATTGCCGGTATCGCTGCTTTTAGTTCGGCCACATGCGATATTACACCGATGAGACGGCCTGATTGCTGGAGATCAATCAATATATCGATTGCCCGGCGCAGTGCTTCCTCATCCAATGTACCGAACCCTTCATCGATGAACATCGTATCAATATGCACGCTTCCTTGCACACTTTGAATGACGTCAGCCATCCCTAAAGCAAGCGAGAGCGATGCATTGAATTTTTCGCCGCCGGATAATGTTTTTACATCGCGTGTTTGCCCTGTATGGCTATCATATACATCAATGCTTAGCCCACTTTGTGCATTTCCTTCTTTCCGTCCTGTTGATTTCAGGAAATACTGACCATTCGACAGGAGACGAAGCCTTTCATTTGCAGCATGCGTCACCTTTTCCAAGTAGCCTATTTGCGCGAATCGCTCAAAGGAAATCTTCGCCTCGTTTTGTCCTCGAATCAAGTCATAAATATGTTCGACTTGCATAAGTTTTATTTTATAGTCTTCTATTTGCTGTGCTGTTTTTTCAAGATTATCCAATGTTGTTTTACATTGTTCCGCGTACGATTGTTTTAATTTCACTTCAGAATAATGTGCTTCCACTTGTTCGTTCAATGTTGAAATTTGATGCTCCCAAGCCGTCAAATCCGCAAGTTCTTTTCCTTCCAGCAGTTGCTGTTCCTCGGCAATTTGTACGGTTAATGTGTGCACATTTTGCTTATAGGCATCCATTGCATCCTGAATTTGTTGTTGAATATTTAAAGGCAGCAACGCATTTTTATATGTTTCCAATTGAAAGCCCTGTTGTTGCATTGCTGTTTCGAATGCGGCTTGAGCTAATACATATTCCTGCTGTTTTTCCGATAAATGATTTGTCGCATGGAGGCGGTTAACTTCGCAGGATTTTTCGACCAACTGTTTTTTTTGCAAGTCTTCCACAGCCTTTTGGATCGCGTCTTTTAATTGGCGATGCTTTAATTGCTGACCCGCTAGCGCTTCTGTTACTTGTTGCACTGTTGAAAATTGAGGCAGCAAAGATTTTTCGCTTTGCTCGAGCTTCCCTTTTTCCTGGGCAAATTGGTTATCGATATCCATCATATATTTTTGCCCTTTTTCAATGCGTTCTTGAAGCACATCTTTATTTTGCAAAAGCTGCTCCATCTTTTGCTTTTCGGATAAGAGCATAGTTTGCTGCTGTTTTTGCAATGATAATTGGTTTGCCAATGTAAATAGTTGCTGCTCATATTCATGCAGCAGTGAAAATTCGACATTTAGCTGTTGGAGCGCATATTGTTTTTCTTTCAATGCGTTTTGCTCCATATCCAGCTTTGAATTTACTTGATAATAGCTTTGCAGGGCGCTGTCACTTTCATGGCGCAATGCTGTCAGCACATTTCCATCGACTTCCAATGCCTTACTATTATGAATGGCTGGATGTTCAGTACTGCCGCATACAGGGCATGCCTCTCCATGCTGTAAGGAAGCTGCGAGAAATGCTGCCTGATTGCTGCGGACTTGCTGCTCCATTTGCTGAAATTTGTACTGCGCTTCGTCTGCAATTTGTTTCTTTTCTGCAAGCTTTTTTGTTAACGCTCCAATATTCGCCTGTAAAGCGGATGCTTCTTTTGCTATTTCAATTTTCCGCTCAAGCGCTGTATGTGCCTCAAAAGTTTCGTGATACGTATACACCGACTCTTCCAGCTCATTGATCATCATTTGTTGCTGCTGTTGCTTTTCTTTTAAATCGACTGCTTCTTTTTGCAGTTTTTCGAATAATTGTTTTGCGCTACTATGTTTTTCTTTCAGCCTCGAAACTTTTTCCCGCTGTTCACTAATTGTTTCGTATACCGGTAAAAGCTGTTTCAACCGAGAAATCAATTCCGTATACTCATCCAATAATGGTTCAAGATTTTTTTGCTCGCTATAATGTACAGTTGCCTGCCGAAGTTGATTCTGCGCTGTTTCATAATCGGCTTTTGCTTTTTTTAATGATGCTTCCGCTTGTTCAAACTGTAGCTTCACCTTTTCATGCTCGCGTTCTAAAGGCTCAATCTGATTTGCCTTTTTTGCGAGTTCAAGACGCTGCTGTTGTGCTTGCATCGTTTGTTGCTGCTGCATAAGTTCCGCAAGCTTTGTCTTTCTTATTGAATATTTTTCTATACGTTCGTTTAATAGCTTCTGCTCGCTAAATGCCTCATTCAACTTTTGCAAATGCAATTTGGACGCTTCATATTGTCTTTTTAATATTGCATACTGTTCCTCATAATATTGCTGTTCGCCCATTAATGCTTGCTTTACTTGGTACATATTCGTTACTTCATGATTTATTGCCAGAAATAGCTCTGACTCCCTGTAAGGCAGACGGGACTGGATTTCGTGAATCGTGTGGTCCTGCTGCATTTTTGCCTGGTCATACAGCTTTTCTGCCGCCTTCTTTTTTTCCCGCAACAGTTCGACCATTTTCGTAAAGCGCTCTGTTTTAAAAATTTTGCGGAAAATTTCCTCTTTATGCTTTGACTCTGATGTTAAAAGCTTTTGAAATTCACCTTGTGGCAACATGACGATCTGATTAAATTGCGATTGTGTCAGTCCGATAAGCTCCTCGACTTTCGACTGAACAAGCTTTACCTGGAATTTTTCGACTGCAGGTACGGCAACACCGCCTGTAATCTCGTAAAATTCGCGTTTTGCGCTTGCGCCATCATGTCCAAATTTGCGCCAAATACGATACAGGCGACCACGCACCTCAAATTCAAGCTCCACTTCCGTATCAACGGCCGGGTCTGCAAAGTCACTGCGCAAAAATAACGACTTTTCGCGGTCTTCACCACTTCCCGAATCATAAAGTGCATACGTAATCGCATCAAAAATTGTCGTTTTTCCCGCACCTGTTGCACCGGAAACAACAAAAATCCCATGTTCATGCAGCTTTGTAAAATCGATTACTTCTTTTTGAAGATATGGCCCAAATGCTATCATCGATAATTTGATTGGCTTCATCGTTACAGCACCTCCTGCATTTCACGTTCAGTGTCGATTAATTGCTGGAGCACCTCAGCATAAATCGCTTTCGTTTCTTCACTTAACGTTTTGCCCGTCATTTCAGCATGAAACAGCTCAAACAACTCTAAATCATTCATTTGCACACGTTTCATCGTTGTCGCTTCGTGCTCCATTTGTGCATAAACAACTGTTCGTTCTATGTGTAAAGCATTCGGATACACGGTACGCACGAGCTCTGCCGCACCTTTTACAAAATGCTCGTCTTGCAGCTTTACGAATACATAATCGTCACTTTTTGCGTGCTGCAAAATTTCATCGAGCATTCCTGCCACAATGCGCATATCCCGTATCGGTGTGAACAATTTTTTTTCCACAGTTGCAGTTCCGTCCCCTTGTAAATTTACAAGCAAATATCCTTTCTTATGTGTCACTTCAGACTCCGAATATTTCAGCGGTGAGCCGGCATATTGGATTTTTTCGTTTGCCACAAAATGCGCTTGGTGTAAATGTCCTAGCGCAGTATAGCAAAACGGCTCAAACAATGCCGAATTTATACATTCCGTACCCCCAATTGTTAATTTACGTTCTGAATCGCTCGTATTTAGCTCCGGCATCCCATCCTTCGTTATAAAGGCATGTGCGACGATGACATTGCGCTTCTTCGGATCGAGCTTCCGTTTTATTTCATCAATGATTTTCTCCATGGCGCCTTCATGTGTCGTAATCGAGTCATCTTCAAAAACTGCCCGTACAATGGAAGGCTCCGCAAATGGTACTAAATAAAAATAGACTTCTCCATGCTCGTCCCTCATAATAACAGGCTCTATATTTTTTTCTAAGTGACCGATAATGTGTAATCCGCTTGCCTTCATCAAGTCACTGCCAAAATTTAAACGTGTCGCGCTATCATGATTTCCAGCTATCGCTAAAATTGGCGTTTTTCCATCGATTAAAATTTGTTTAAGCGTTTTGTTCAAAAGCTGAATTGCATCTGTCGGTGGCACGGAACGATCATACAGATCCCCAGCAATAATAACAACATCCGGCTTTTCTTTTTTTATTTCTTCGATGAACTGTTCAAGTACGTATTGCTGATCTGCCGTCATTGACACACCTTGTACAAGCTTTCCTAAATGCCAATCTGCTGTATGAAAAATTTTCATGAATACCGCCTCCTGTCTCATTACTTATAAGTGTACATGATAAAATCAATTACGTCTCGACGTAATTGCGTTCGGTTACGGCTTTGCGCTGCTTACCGAATCCGTAACATCCGCCGGGGGCTTTATCTTCACTCAACCAGATAGAGGGGCGGTTATTCTGCGACTACCTCTACACTTTCTTCATATATAACTTTTACTGAATGAATAATATAAAAACCACAGTGTACGAATATTCGTACACTGTGGCTATTTGTCGGCTATTGCTTTGCTGGCATTGTTCCTGCTGAAATTTCTTCCATATAGTGGCAAGCAGCTTCATGTGTATCTTTCATTAAATTGGATGTACGCAAAGCCGGCTCTTCTGTGCGGCATTTATCTGTCGCAAATGGACAGCGCGTATGGAAGCGGCAACCTGCCGGCGGATCAATCGGCGAAGGTACATCACCTTTTAATACGATACGATTTTTCACCGCATCCGGATCGGGAACCGGGATTGCCGATAATAATGCTTTTGTATATGGATGTTGAGGATTTTCAAATAAGCTTATCTTATCCGCAATTTCCACAATTTTCCCTAAGTACATTACAATAATTCGGTCTGATATATGTCGTACTACACCTAAATCATGTGAAATGAATAAATATGTCAATCCATATTCGTTTTGCAATTCTTCCAATAAGTTCAGCACTTGCGCTTGAATCGATACATCGAGCGCGGATACCGCCTCATCGCAAATTATCAATTTCGGATCTACCGACAAAGCACGCGCAATACCGATGCGTTGACGCTGGCCACCTGAGAACTCGTGCGGATAGCGGTCTGCTTGATATTGTCGTAATCCCACTGTTTCAAGCAATTGCTCGATGCGGGCACGGCGCTGTTCTGGCGGCAGTACATTTTGAATATGCATCGCTTCGTTCAATACACTTGCTACTGTTTGACGCGGATTGATCGATGCATATGGATCTTGGAAAATGATTTGTAAGTCTTTACGGAATTTACGCATTTCACCTTTGGAAATCTTTGTAATATCAGTACCCTGGAAAACAACAGAACCTTCCGTAGGCTCCTCCAATCGTAAAATTGCCCGACCTGTCGTAGATTTCCCGCAGCCAGACTCTCCTACAATACTTACTGTTTCACCTTCATAAATTGTAAATGAAATATCATCTACTGCCTTTACGTGGTTGACGGTACGGCCTAAAAAACCACCTTTAATCGGGAAATACTGTTTTAGTCCCTCAACCTTTAACAGTTCTTTTTTCGCCATATAGCGTCACCTCCGATTCTCCATCCCATTCATCCGAGTACATCCAGCAACGAATTTGCTCTGAACGATCGCCGCCTGTATTAAGCAATTCCGGCTGTTTTTGATGACAAAGCTCTGTCGCAACCGGGCAACGCGGAGCAAAGCGGCAGCCTACAGGCATTTCATGCGGGCTTGGCACCATTCCTTTAATAGGAATTAAGCGGTCTTGATCCACATCATGACGCGGCAATGAATTTAACAGCCCTAACGTATATGGATGCTTAGGCTGCTTGAATAATGAACGCACATCCGAGTATTCCACAACTTGACCTGCATACATTACAGCAACATAATCGCATGTTTCGGCTACAACGCCAAGATCATGTGTAATCATAATAACAGACATGCCTAAACGATTTTGCAAATCTTTAATAAGCTCCAAAATTTGCGCTTGTATTGTAACATCCAGCGCTGTTGTCGGCTCATCGGCGATTAAAATTTCAGGGTCGCAAGCTAATGCCATGGCGATCATAACACGCTGGCGCATCCCTCCGGAAAGTTCGTGCGGATATTGCTTTACGCGCTTTTCAGGTGAAGGAATTCCTACAAGCTTCAGCATTTCCACCGATTGCTCCATTGCTTCTTTTTTTCCTAATTTCTTATGGATTTTTATCGTTTCGCTAATTTGTTGTCCAACCGTATAAACCGGATTCAGAGATGTCATTGGCTCTTGGAAAATCATCGAAATTTGATTTCCTCGAATATCGCGCATCGCCTTGTCGGACAGCTTCAACAAATCTTTCCCTTTAAAAAGGATTTCACCGCCTTTTGTTTTACCATTTGATGCTAATAAACGTAAAATAGAAAGCGATGTAATGCTTTTCCCTGACCCTGACTCCCCTACGATTCCAATTGTTTTTCCTTTTGGAACGGTAAAGCTAACACCATCCACTGCACGCACTTCTCCAGCATCCGTACCGAATGATGTTTGTAAATCGTTTACGACTAAAATATTTTCCATTTCATTCATTTGCCACACCTCTTTTCGTTTTTAGTTCAAGTCAATTCGTTTATTCAAGAACTTGTAAGAAATATCAACAAGTAGGTTTACAATTACGAATAATAGTGAAATAACTAGTACAGTCCCTTGTACAATAGGGAAGTCCCGTTGCCTGATCGCGTCAATTGTCAGTCGACCCATACCATTAATGGCGAAAATTGTTTCCGTTAATACTGCACCGCCTAAGAAACCGCCAAATTCCAAACCGATAACCGTCACTACTGGAATAAGCGCGTTTTTTAGTGCGTGTCGATAAATAACGATGCGCTCTGATACGCCTTTTGCCCGGGCAGTACGGATGTAATCCTGACCGATGACTTCAAGCATTGATGAACGTGTCATACGTGCAATGATCGCGGCTCCCCCAGTACCTAGTGTAAGGACGGGCAAAATAATTTGGCGCCACGAGTCACCCCAACCGGATGGGCGCATTTTTAAAAATTCCGGCAATTCCCAGCCGAATGGCAGATTGCCCAATGCAAACCATTGAATTAACAGTAAGCCTAGCCAGAAGTTTGGCATCGACAGTCCGAACAGCGCGACAATCATAATCGATACATCTGTAAGCGTATAATGACGTACTGCAGAAATAATCCCAGCAATTAAACCAATAAATACCGCTAATATCGTTGCATAAACAGCTACTTCCACGGTAATCCAAAAACGAGCCTGAATTTCATCCATTACAGGACGACCACTACGAATTGAGTTTCCTAAATCACCTTGCAGGGCATTGCTTAAAAATCGACCATACTGCACATATGCCGGGTCATTCAAACCTAATTTTTCACGCAAGTTTTCTACTGTTTGCTCAGATGCACCTTCCCCTGCCATTACTTGTGCAGGGTCACCAGGAATTAGGAACATCAATGAAAATACTAAAATTGAAACCCCAAACAATACGGGAATCGTTTGTAATAAACGACGAATAATATATTTAGTCATTTACTGTTCCACCTCCTATTGTTTCATCTTCGGATCAAGTGCATCACGTAATCCATCACCGAAAATATTAAATGCCAATACAACAACAACTATCATCATCCCAGGAATCAATACCATATGACCGGCATTATGCATATACGTACGACCATCACTTAACATTGCTCCCCATTCCGCTGCTGGCGGCTGAGCGCCTAAACCTAGGAATGCAAGGCCTGATGCTGTTAAAATCGCTGTTGCGACACGCATCGTTGCCTGAACGATTATTGGTGACAAAATATTCGGTAAAATATGTTTAAAAATAATCCGTGTATCCGATGCCCCGAGTGCCCTCACTGCATCAATATACTCAAGCTTTTTCACTTGCAAGGTCGAACCGCGCACAATACGGGCAAATGCAGGAATCGAGAATATACCAACCGCAATGATTACGTTTATTAAGCTGCCGCCTAATACCGAAACAATAGCAAGAGCTAATAAAATACCGGGGAATGCTAGTAGAATATCCATCAGGCGCATTGTGATCGTATCAATAGCGCCGCCATAGTAACCTGCTACAATCCCTAAAATTACCCCGATGACACCCCCGATGAATACTGATAAAAATCCTACCGTTAACGTCAGCTTTGTTCCATTGACAATACGTGAAAAAATATCACGCCCGAAGTTATCTGTGCCAAACCAATGCTCTTTTGAAGGTGGCTGAAGCTTGTTTAAAATGTTCTGAGCGTTTGGATCCGTTTTCACTAAAAACGGTCCAACTATACCTACTAAAATGATAAAAAGTATAACTAGTCCACCAACTACAGCCGCTTTGTTTTTCAGTAAACGCTTCATAAACGTTTTGAAAGCTTCTGCACGTGGATTACTTTTTTTCATAGTAGAAGGATTTTTCTCTGTTTGTGCCGTATTCAATATAAATCACCCTTTCAATTTTTAATTCCTTCTAGTACTCTATAAAATTTGTATAGACAATAGTATATAGAGGAAAAAGGACACATTTCAACATAATAATGTTTTGTTAAAATTCGGAATATTTTGTTATTTTTATATTTTTTAACAATTTGATTATATTAACATAGTATACTATTTTGTAGTAAATTATGCTTAACACTTACAGGGATAAGTAATTCTTTAATTTTCTGAATTTAGCAACACTATTATAATATACTATCTAACGCATACTTTTTCTACTTAAAATACTTTTTATCTTTTTATATATTGATGACCAGTAATTAGTTGTGCTATTCTATTTAGAGAATTTACATTTATGTAATATTCTACAATAATAATAAATGGGGGGACTTCCATCATGTCATTTTCTAAAAAATCGCTATGGATGCTGCTTCTTACATTTACACTTGCCCTTGTGTTAGCTGCATGTGCTGGTGGGGATGATTCAGATGAAGCTACAAATAGCGGAGACACTGGAACTGAAACAAATACAGATTCTGGTACGGCTGAAGAAAATACTGCAGGCGGCGGTGACTTAATTATCGCTGAATTATCAGATGCTAGTTCATTGGATCCACATGGTTCAAATGACGTTCCATCTTCAAATGTACAATCTAACCTTTATGAAACTTTAGTAAACCGTGATGCTAACGGCGACTTAGTGCCTGGTTTAGCAGAATCTTGGACACAAGTTGACGAATTAACTTGGGAATTCAAGTTAAAACAAGGCGTGACTTTCCATGACGGCGAAGCATTCAATGCTGAAGCTGTAAAAACTTCATTCGATCGTTTATTGGATCCTGAGGTTGCATCTCCGCGTGCCTTCTTATTCGAGATGGTAACAGATATAAAAGTAATCGATGATTCAACAATTCAATTCGTGACTGAATATCCATTCTCGCCATTGCTTGCTCACTTAACACATAATGGCGGCGGTATTATTTCACCTAAATCTATCGCAGATGACTACGCTGCAATGGAAGCCGATTCATCAGTTAAAGCTGGTTCTGTAATCGGAACAAACCCAGTAGGTACTGGTCCATTCAAATTCGTTTCTTGGACACCGGGTACTGAAATCAAATTGGAAAAATTCGCTGAATATGCAGGTACTCCTGCAAATATCGATACAGTAACATTCAAAGTGGTACCGGAAAGCGCTACTCGTGTAGCAGAATTACAATCAGGTTTTGCCCACATTATCGGCGCAGTTGAGCCTGGTCAAGTTGAAAACGTTAATGCGTTTGATGGCGCTTCTGTATTGGAAACAGCTTCTTCATCTTTAACTTATCTTGGCTTCAATACTCAAAAAGAGCCATTCAACAACCCTAAAGTACGTCAAGCGATTTCAAAGGCAATCGATCGCCCGACTTTAATCGAGGGCATTTACGAAGGTTACGGTATTCCTGCGATTTCACCATTAGCTCCTGGTATTTTCGGATACACGGAAGATGTGACATCAATGGCTTACAATATGGACGAAGCAAAAGCTTTACTTGCGGAAGCAGGTTATGCTGACGGTTTCAAAACTACAATTTGGACGAACGACAACCCTGCTCGTCAAAACGTAGCAATCGTTTTACAAGAAGCTTTAAAACAATTAAACGTAACAGCTGAAATCGAAGTAATGGAGTTCGGTTCATACTTGGAAAAAACAGCTGCTGGTGAGCATGACATGTTCATTTTAGGCTGGTCTAACCCTACTGGTGATGCGGACTATGGTCTATACGCATTATTCCATTCTTCTCAACATGGCGACCCAGGTAACCGTTCATTCTACTCTAGCGATAAAGTGGATGAGTTATTGGAACAAGGCCGTCGTGAAGCGGATTCAGCTAAACGTGAAGCAATCTACAAAGAAGCGTTGCAACTTATTTCAGACGAGTCGCCAATGGCTTTCGTATTACACCCGTACACATTAACAGGTGTATCTGATAAAGTTTCTGGCTTCAACGTAGGTTCTGACAGCATCTATCAATTACGCGAAGTTAAAATTAGCGAGTAATTAAGGATCAGAAAAAGCATTCCCCAAGTTTTTCTCTTGCGGGAATGCTTTTTTTATACATATATCGGTTTTGGTTTATTTGTAATATGAAATGCGGTGACATTGTACTCATTTTTCGCCGCTTCATTTTGTCCTGCTAGCTCTAGCATTTCTTCAAATGTTTTCGGCCTTGGCGCTGGCATTGCTTCTCTTGCCAATGCGAGTGAATCATTTCCGCTATAGTGCTTTAACATTTCATTTGCCATAATGCGATAGCCGACCTGGTTTGGATGGACATCTTGTACATTCGTTAAATAATCCGCCCGCTTATCATCAAACGCTTCATAAACATCGACAAAAACATGCCCTGCTTGCTCTGTCTCTTGCTTTAATATGGCATTAAGCATCTGTAAAACATTCGCCGCACCTAGTTGTTGCTCTCTATGGACACTCACATATGGAAAATAATAGCCCATTACGTATATTTTCGCTTTCGGTGCCTTATAATCGATCAATGAAAGAAGCTCCTGAATATTCGTGCGTACTTCATTCAATGCAAAATTCGCATTAAGCTGTGTGAAAGCAAGTGTTCCTTTATGCGGATTATGCGCAATAAGCGGCAGTAAGTTATTAGCCCCGGCAGAAACCGTGATAAGTGTCGCCTCTTTTAATAACTGTGTCGCTTTTTCAGACTTGGCCGATTCAATGACATTTTCTACACGGTAGCCCGGAAAAGTAAGCTCCTTTGAAAAATGGGCAAGTTTTCCGTGGCGCATAAGCTGCAGGGCAATGAAGTCGGTATAGCCCGCATCAATTTGACTATATGGAGTTTGTCCCGCTGCCAAGGAATCACCAAGCGCTATATACACTTCATGCTCATCCGCAAATGCAGTAGTCGGAAACAAAGCAATACAAAAAATAATGCCATACAAAAATTTTCGCATCTACTCACCCTTATCGAAAATTAAAATGCCCAATTCCCTTTACGGAAAATCGGTTCCTTTGAGCCATCTGCCAATATACCGTCGATATCCATATCTGCACTGCCGATCATGAAGTCCTCATGTGTTATCGATGTATTGATGCCAAGTGCTTCCAACTGGCCTTTTTCTAACTCTTTGCCGCCTTCATAGCAAGTTGGGTAAGCTTCGCCGATTGCTAAGTGATTCGATGCATTTTCGTCGAATAATGTGTTGTAGTATAAAATATTGGATGAAGAAATTGGCGATTCATGAGGTACTAATGCGACTTCCCCTAAATACGCTGCTCCCTCATCAGAAGCGATTAACTGCTGCAGCAAGTCTTGTCCAACCTTTGCCTCGGCTTTTACGATTTTCCCTTTTTCAAACGTAAGCTTAAACTCGTCGATAATATTGCCTTTGTATACGAGGGGCTTCGTATTCGATACATAGCCATTTACACCATATTTCGCCGGAAGCGTAAAAACTTCTTCTGTCGGCATATTGGCGATGAATGTTGTACCGTCCGGTGATTGACTACTTCCGCTTTTCCATAGATGCTTTTCCGGTAATTCAATTGTTAAGTCTGTATCCGGTGCCATATAGTGCAATTTCGCATATTTTTTCGCATTTAACTGAGCTGCGCGTGCATGCAAGCTTTCAATATGGGCTTGCCAGTTTTCTACTGCATCCCCCTCACCAATACGAACCGTTTTGAAAATAGCGTCCCATAATGCGGGAACTTGCTCTTCTTCTGCCAAGTCCGGGAATACTTTTGCAGCCCATTCGGGAGATGGGACCGCAATAATAGACCATGCGATATCATCGTTCATCACTGCTTTTCGGTAGTTTACGAGTGCTGTACCCGCCGCTTTTTGCTGTGCACCGATTTTTTCTGCTGCAATGCCCTCCAGCAAATCAGGATTTTCTGCATCAATCCAAAGAAGTGCACCTTTGCGCTCGATTAATTCTTCACGTTGTGCGACAGTCCATTTCGGGAAATTCGCTGTTTCCTCCACTGTGACATTTTCGTAATAGGCACGTTCGAAGCTTGCGTCTGTTAAGTTCACATGTACACGACTTGCACCTGCTTCATATGCCTTTTTCACAACAATACGCGTGAATTCCAGCGTATCTGTTGATGTATTGATCAATAAGTATTGTCCTTTTTGAACATTTACCCCGATACGAACGGCCAACTCTGCAAATTGCTCTAACTTCTCTTCGAATGTCATCGATTATTTCTCCTTTTTCTTACTGAATGTCATGCCTTTTTTATTGGACTTTGGTTGATAAGGCTTTTTCTCAGCTGCTTTTTTAGTAGTCGGTGCTGCTTTTGTCATCACTGTTTTTGCATTTCCTTCAATCAGTTGACCTTGCCCCCAAACCTTTTGAATGCCTTTCAATGAAAGATCGCGCAGCCATTTTTTGAACGTCTTTTCATCTTTATATGATAATAATGTCAATACTTCCCCATCTGCACCTGCACGGCCCGTACGACCAGAACGATGTGTATATTGCTCGATCGTTCTTGGCACATCAACATGAATAACATGTGTTAAACCTGAAATATCTAAACCTCTTGCTGCAATATCCGTCGCGATTAAAATGCGGGCTTCCCCTTTACGGAATGCATCAAGCGCTTTTTTGCGCTCTTCTTTTTTCATGTCCGAGTGAAGTGCCACAATCGGCGCATCCCGGTATTCCAGCTTGTTCTGTTTCATTAATACTTGGTCGATGTTATTGACAAATGCCAATCCGCGCAAACCTTCGATATTAGCCAAACGACGTAGCATATCTGTTTTGTCGCGTTCCTCTACCTTTACAAAGGAATGAACGACTTTCCCGAACTTCACCATGTCTTCCGGTTTAATTTCAATGCTGATCGGCTCGAACATTAAACGTTCCGCGACAAGTTTAATTTCCTCTGTAATCGTAGCCGACACGACAACGACTTGGCGGCCAAATGCGGCACCTTCGATAAAAGATTTCACGACAACTCGGTATTCGCGGCTCAGCAGCTGATCACATTCGTCCAAAACGATTGTTTCGATTTCTTTAAGCTTCAATTTCCCTTGGCGTGCCAATTCGTTTAAACGGCCTGGTGTGCCGACAACAATTGTTGGCTTTTTCTTCAGTTTTTCGATTTGACGTGCGGAGTTGGCACCACCGATTAGTTGCTGTACTGTAATATCCGTTCCTACTGTCCAATCGCGGATTACTTCGACAATCTGCATCGCAAGCTCTTGTGAAGGGGCTACTATTAATGCCTGTGTTTGTTTCTTTTTGCCGTCTACTTTGTTTAAAATCGGTAAAGTGTAGGCCAATGTTTTCCCTGAGCCTGTCGGAGATTCCGCCACGATATCTTTTCCTTCGATCATCGCGGGGATCATCTCGTCCTGGATTTTCATTGTCGTTTCAAACGACCATTTATTTTGCAGTGTTTCGTTTAATAAACTGATTGCTGACATATTGTTTACCACCTTTTATTCGTTGGCTTTAGTGTACCATATTCCATAATTGTTGCGTAAAATTTGGCGGGATACCGGTTAGTGTTTTACAGCGAAAAAAGGAGGCTATGTGTCAATTGAAAAATGAAGCGTGAAAGCTAGGGGATTTTCTAATAAATTCGGAAATCATCTAATATATTTTAATTTGTTCTAATAAAAGTGCGATTTTCTAATATATCCTGCCATTGTTTTAATATAGGTTCGCTTTGGGCTAATATCATCTTGCCATTTTCTAATATCCACCCGGCATTTACTAATATCCCGCAGCATTGTTCTAATAAAAATCAAACCCAATGCTTTTTATCCGTATTTTTGGCTAAAAAGAGCTTACCCAAACTTCATATCCGACCATTTTCTAATAAACTTCCTATTTCATCTAATATCGTAGCCACTTGTTCTAATAACACACTCCCTTGTTCTAATAAAACTCCGCCCATACAAATTTTTCACAACAAAAAAGCATGCTGGAAATCTACCTTCCAGCACGCCTAGTATCTACACTCTTTCAATAATTAAAGCAATTCCTTGTCCGCCGCCGATGCATAGGCTGGCGACAGCATATTTGCCGTTGCGTCTCTGCAATTCATAGGCAGCAGATAAGATTATTCTTGTACCACTTGCACCAACCGGGTGACCAAGTGCGATTGCACCACCATTTACATTCGTTTTCTCACGGTCCAGGCCAAGTTCTTTTTCCACCGCGATATATTGGGCAGCAAATGCTTCATTAATTTCAACTAAATCCATATCTTCAATTGTTAAATTCGCACGCTCCAATGCCTGACGAATTGCCGGAGCCGGGCCTATGCCCATAATCGTCGGGTCAACACCTGCTATTCCCCATGATACGATACGAGCTAATGGCTTTAATCCGTTGTCATCTACAAAATCCTCACTCGCGACAACGACAGATGCTGCTCCGTCATTAATTCCGGAAGCATTCGCAGCAGTAACGGAGCCGTCCTTTTTAAAAGCCGGGCGTAATTTTGCCAAGCTTTCCAGTGTTCCGCCTTCTTTAATATGTTCATCCTGATCTATTAAAATCTCGCCTTTTCTCGCAGCTACAGCAACAGGCACGATTTCTTTTGCAAAAATGCCGTCCTTCCGCGCTTTTGCGGCACGTTCGTTTGAAAGAAGTGCGAATGCATCCTGCTCTTCACGTGAAATCGTATATTGCTCAGCAAGCTTTTCTGCCGTCAAGCCCATCCCGGAGCCAGTATATTGGTCAATCAATGTTGCTTGAAGCATATCTGTAAACTCCAGATTGCCAAGCTTTGCACCGCTGAAGCGCTGTTCGAAATTCGAATATGGCGACTGGGACATATTTTCCGCTCCCCCGGCGAGTACAACTTCCCCTTCACCAAGCTGAATCATTTGAGCTGCCGATACGACCGATTGCATACCAGATCCGCAAAGCCGATTTAACGTTAATGCCGGTACTTCCTTTGGTACGCCTGCATAAAGACCAATATGACGAGCTAAATAAGCAGAGTTCGCACCTGTTGTAATCACACCGCCATAAATAACATGGTCGACTTGTTCAGGTTGCACATTTGCGCGCTTTAATGCTTCAACTGCTGTTTTTGTGCCAAGCTGTACTGCATCTGTTGTTGCAAAAGAACCCCCAAAAGCTGTAAATGCTGTCCTTGCCCCATCTACGATATATACATTTTTCATTATTCGATCCCCTTTGTCAGTACTATTTTAAAATTTGCTTTGCGATAATCCCCTTCATAATTTCTGTTGTACCAGCGTAAATCGCTGCTACCGGTATATCTCGGTAACGTCTTGCGATTTCATATTCCTCCATATAACCGTACCCCCCATGAAGCTGCAGGCAATCCGCTACAACGCGCTTGGCCATTTCACTGATCCACCATTTAGCCATCGATACTTCCTTCACAATATCTTTCCCTGCATTATGTTTGGCAATTAGACTATCGACATATGTACGGCCAAGTTCAATTTCTGTCGCCATCTCCGCTAACTTAAATTGAGTGTTTTGGAAATCAGCAATACGGCTGCCGAATGCTTTTCGTTCTTTTACATAGTCCACTGTCAGCTTTAAACAGCATTCTGCTTCGATTTGCGTTTCCAGTGCGACAATGAGGCGTTCCTGCTGCAGTTTTTCCATTAAATAATAGAAGCCGCGGTTTTCTTCCCCTAATAGGTTTTCTGCTGGTACACGTACATCATCAAAAATAAGCTCACCTGTATCTGCGCTATGCATCCCGATTTTGTCCAGTTTTTTTCCACGCTTAAAACCAGGAGTGCCGCTTTCCACAATTAGCAAACTAACCCCTTTGTACGCCGGGCTGGCCTGTGGATCTGTTTTACAGACGACAACAACATAATCAGCATGAATGCCATTCGTAATAAAGGTTTTTTCTCCGTTTAAAATGTAGACATCCCCATCTTTTTTCGCTGTCGTTTGAATGCCTGCAAGATCAGAGCCTGCACCCGGTTCCGTCATGGCAATAGCCGAAATGTACTCACCTGTAACGCTTTTAGGAAGCCATTTTTCCTTTTGTGCAATTGTTCCATATGCTTCTATATAAGGTGTCACAATATCGGAATGAAGCGAAATCCCGCTCGCTAACCCTGCCCCAACACGCTCCAGCTCCTCCGTTAATATAGCAGAATAGCCAAAATCCAGCGCAAGTCCCCCATACTGTTCACTGACCATTGGACATAAAAAGCCATTCTCCCCGAGCTTCAGCCAAAACTCGCGTGGAATATCCCTGTCTTTTTCCCACTGCTCAAAATAAGGATATGCCTCTTTATCCAGCATTTTGCGTAATGCTTTTCTAAACATCTCATGCTCTTCTGTATAAATGCTCATTTCCCCGCCCCTTCATCTTTTTCAGAATATTAATACACCTCAATTTTAACAGTCACAAAAAATGGAAACAATGGTTTTATGAGAAATATTATCGCACTATACAGAAATTCTAGTTAAATCATAGTAAATAATGAAAAAGAGTTGTCAGAATGATTCATGACAACTCTCGTTATTAACTATTGTTTAAAAGTAAAATAGCTTTTCTCGTATGACCGTTTACTTGTTCAAGCACCAGTTTTACACGTTCATAATTTTGATTCGTTTTTAGCATGACGATTGATGGCTTGACAGCAAATTTTGTTTTTTCAAGCACCTCTTCCGCTTCCTCATATGTGCAGTCAGTAGCAGCAACGACAATTCTCTTAGCCCGCTCGATTAACTTTTTGTTGCTTGCATGCACATCAATCATTAAGTTTTCATATGTTTTGCCTAATTGCACCATCGATGTCGTACTAATCATATTTAGGATCATCTTATGTGAAGTAGCTGCTTTTAATCGAGTTGAACCTGTTAATATTTCAGGACCCACGACTACTTCTATCGCTTCATCCGCATAACGACTTACTTCAGAATTTATATTGCTCGTCAAACTTACCGTAAAAGCCCCGACGGATTGTGCGTATTGTAATGCACCCATTACAAATGGTGTCGTACCACTCGCCGTAATGCCGATAATGGAATCGAACCGGGTAATGTTTTTTTCCTTTAATTTGTTTCTCCCATCTTCTATACGATCTTCAGCATTTTCCACTGCCTGAAAAAAAGCGTCCTGTCCGCCCGCCATTACCGTTTGCACAAGTTCCGGATCGGTCATGAAAGTAGGGGGGCATTCAGAAGCATCCAGCATACCTAAACGACCACTAGTCCCTGCCCCGATATAAAAGAGGCGACCCCCATTACTAATATTTTCAACTACCCTTTTAATTACTTTCTCAATAGTAGGTAAAACTTGTTCGACACTTTTCACAACCTGCAAATCTTCTTTATTCATTATGTGAAGTATTTGCGAGATGGGCATTACATCCAAATTCATTGTTTGGTTATTCCGTTTTTCAGTCGTTAATTGATCGTAATTCATGTTATCTCACCTTCCAATAGACGCCATGTTTGTTGAATCGTTTGTTTAACTGGATCACTCACTTCAATTTTATTTTCATATAATGCTAATAAGTAAGCTCCAACTGTTCCCGAAATTGGAGGCTTCGATGCAATTAAATCAGGGAATCGCGATGAAAAACGCACTTTAAACTCTTCAAAAAATATATCATTCGAAAATAATCCGCCATGTAATACTACTGGATTTGTCCGATCAATTCGTGAATAGACACTGTCAATTAGTTCTAGTAATGCTTCATGAACAGCTTTAACGATGGATTTCGCTAATATATCTTCATCGCATGCCGTTAATACAATCCTGCTCACAGAAGAAATAGCGGCCACAGGATTTGTGCTGCTGTATACTTTTGTGATGAGCTGGTCCGGTGAAAGAATATTAAAATGGGTCAATATCTTTTCCTGAAAAGGTTTCAAAGGCACTTTGTCATCATTCGCCTTTAATATAGAACGAATGGCAAGCTTCCCTAAATGATAGCCGCTTCCTTCGTCACCCAATAAATAGCCCCAGCCACCAGCACGAAATATTTTTTGCTGCTCATAACCGAATACAATTGCTCCAGTTCCAGCAATAAGTAAAGTACCTTCTCTGCCCCATGTCCCTGCTGCTAATGCAGCGTGGATATCACTCTGAACTTTAAGTTTTGCAAGAATTGGTGATTGCCAGAACGCATCATATATTTTTTGTTGCTCAGCCTGTCGATCCGCCCCTGCCATTGCAGCAAATACCGTTTCTACATCTGATAATGCTGCATCTGTCTTCATTAATAATTGGTCGATCAGATTATTTATAAGTGTATACAACTGCTCTGTTGAAATCGCGGTTAAATTGCCGGAACTCCCCTTGGCTACCGCAAGTAAATGTCCGCCTTTATCACCGATTACAGCGATTGTTTTAGTGCCGCCACCATCTATTCCAATCCATAATTTTCCTGACATACCGCTCACCTTATCTATTCATTCTCAAGTGCAACTAAGTTATGCACAATTCGTCGAAACCGTTGAATTTCACAGCTACGTCCAAAATGAACGCGATTTGTTAACAATATAATTGCTAATTGCTTCTCATCCGAAATCCAGATTGACGTGCCTGTAAAACCGGTATGTCCAAAACCATCCTGTAAATATTGGCCGGAAAATGAAGGCGGTGAATACAATTGCCACCCTAATCCGCGTTGTTCTTCATGCTGCTCTGTAAAACTCATCTTTGCTAATTGCTTTGTATGCTCGTGAAAAATAGAGTCGTTATTTTTCATAAAAGATTGGGCAAACTTCGCCAAATCTTCAGCAGTCGAAAACAGCCCTGCATGCCCGCTTACTCCGCCAAAATGTAGTGCATTTTCATCATGGACTTCTCCCCATTGATGTTTCTTTAAATAAGAACGGTATTCAGTCGCCGCAATTTTTTCTTGTAGCTGAACAGGTGGATTAAATAGGGTATTATGCATACCAATAGGTTGAAAAATGTTTTTATGAGCGTATTCTGCTAATGAAACACCCGAAACTTTTTCTATCAATTTTCCTAGTAAAATATAGTTTATATCACTATAAACGACCTGCTGCTCTACATTTTTCCGTTCAGTCTTCTGTGCAATATGTTCAATGACATCTGTGTAAGCTATATGCTCATTATAAAATTTGATTTCTGCCTGAAAGCCACTTGTATGTGTTAATAAATGACGAATTCTAACTTCTTCATGCATCGTCTTAAGTTCCGGAAAGTAATAGCTGATAGAATCATCTAAATCAATTAATCCCCGCTCAAGCAATAATAAAGCCGAACTTGCTGTTGCTACTACTTTCGTTAATGAAGCACAATCAAAAATCGTATGTTCCGACATCGGGATTTTCTGTTCAATATGTGCCATGCCGAACGCTTTACAATAAAGTACATTCTTTGCATTTGCCACAGCTAATACTGCACCGGGCAGTTCATTGTTTTGAATCGCTGTTTCAATAAATTGTTCTATTTTAGAAAAAGACATGATCCCCCTCCTATTTGATTGCACCTTCTGTCATACCTTTTACGATATGGCGCTGGAAAATCGAATAGAAAATGATTACCGGTATGACAGCAATGCATAATCCGGCAAATAATACACCCCATGCACTATCGTATTGCGCATCGGTTTTCAGCAAATTCATCGCGACACCTAACGTATTTTTGCTTTCTGTTTGCAGTAAAATCAGTGCCATGAAAAATTCGTTCCAATAAGAAATCGCATTTAATATTGTCACTGTCATAATTCCCGATTTGATGAGCGGTGTCACGATTTTAAATAATATTCCATATGGGCTCATGCCATCAACGACCGCCGCTTCTTCCAGCTCCTTTGGAATATTGCCGATAAATCCTATTAAAATGAAAATCGTAAACGGTACATGCGAAATTGCATAAACAAGTGATAATGCCCATAAATTGTCGAGTAAATTAAATTTCATTAACAAGAAAAATAGTGGAATCCATCCTAATACAGACGGAATCATCATTGAAGCTAAATAAACATTGATCAGCACTTCACCAAATTTTGACCGGACACGCTCCAATGCATATGCTGTAGGAATCGATAACAATAGCGTAAAAAATGAACCAAGAACAGTTACAAAAAGGCTATTTAAAAATGCACGCCCGATATTATAGTCATTCCATGCGCGCTCGAAATTCGAAAAACTAAAGGTTGTCGGCAATGACCAAGGCGAAGTGAAAATTTCTGCATTCGATTTAAACGCACCCATAAACATCCATATTAATGGGAAAATTACGATAAATGCCCATAAAATTAACGGGATGCGCACTAAAATCTTTGAAAATGTTTTCATTTAATCTCCCCCGTTAATATTCGACTTTTTCTTTTTTCAAAAGGAATTGCGATACCAAAACGGTAATTAGCGAGACAACTAAAATAAGCACGCCAATCGCTGCTCCATAACCAAATTGAAAATCTTCGAAGGCACGCTGGTATAAATACGAGCCCATAACTTCTGAAGAACTTCCGGGTCCGCCGCCTGTCATGACTTGCACGAGCACGAACGAACCGTTAAGCGATGTAATAATAATATAAAGAATGGATGTTTTTATTTGCGGCCAGACTAATGGAACCGTAATATTCCAAAATTGCTGCCACTCTGATGCACCGTCAATTTCGGCAGCTTCGTATAAACTTTTCGGTACATTCGAAATACCGCCCATTATAAGCAGCATAAACAAGCCAATCCCCGCCCAAATCGCAGGAATCGCAATACTTGGCAGCACCCACGTTTTATCTCCCAGCCAAGGACGCGCCCATTCCGTTAATCCGATTTGGTTTAATAAGCTATTTACGATCCCCATATTCGGGTCGTAAATAAACTGCCATAGAATACCAATTACTACAACCGACATAATGTTCGGAAAGAAAAATACAATTCTATAAAATGGCGCTTCCTTTATACGAAGCTGTGTTAATGCTACCGCAAAAAATAATGCGAGCGTCATAATACCGATGACTTTGACAAATACGAAGAAAAAGTCATTTATTATTGCCTTTTTAATAATGGAATCATTCCATAAACGAATATAGTTATCCAAGCCGATAAATGTTTTGTTCGCACTCGTACCAGACCAATCATAAAACGAGTAATACAAGCCTCCCAACATAGGATAGACCGTAAAAATCAAAAATAAAAGAAAGGTCGGCAATAAGCAAAATACTAAAAACAAATATTTACTTTTGGAGGAAAAGGTCATAGTTCATTTCTCCTTTCTCGCTTTATTAGAAAAGCGCTAAATCGTCCTTCTAGCCCCGACAGGCATTGGAGAGCCCGACGCAAAAGTAAACACTCCACCCCTTTTGCAGCAATGGCTGAAATGACCGAGAGGCTGGCGCTTTAGTCTAGACACTGCTAAAAAGCCAAAACTTATACTTCCTCATCTTTTAAACAAAGGTTGCTAAAAAGCTTTTAGCAACCTTATTTCTTTATAGCCAACCCAGGTTAGTTGTGAACAACTCGCTATTTTCTTAATTCCTCCGCTTTTTTCGCCATTTTATCGACGAATTCTTCGGCAGTAATATCACCTAGTAAAATATCAATAATCAATAGTTTGATTTCGTTTGTAATTTCGACTGCAATTTTTTGCACTTCTGCATCTGGTGTATATCGTTTGTAAGTATGCACAGAACCAGGGTTGTTGATCATGTCATTTATACCTTTCAAGAAGTCAGGTACATTAGTATTCGCGGATAAATCAATATTTTTCATATTCATAATCGCACCAGTTGACTCAGCAAATGCCTGCGCATATTCTTCTGTGAAGATGAACTCCAAAAATGCCTTCGCAGCTTCCGGATTTTTCGCTTTTTCTGCAATTGCAATTGTACGGATATCCGGTACAAGTGCTAATGGCTCACCAGGATCATTCATAGGTGTTGGTGTAAAGCCAAATTCAAAACTATCAGGTGTATCATTTTTCATCTCATTCGGTAACCAGAATCCTACTGGAATGTAAGCATTTTTATGCATTAAGAAGTTCATTTGTGATTGCGTATGATTATATGCCGCAAAACCAGTATCCAATATTTTTGCTTGTGCGATTTTTTCCACCTTTTTCAATACTTCAAGTGTTTCAGGCTTCTTCCAAGCTTCCACTACGCCATCGTTTAAGTCATTTAATAACTGTTCACCACCGGCTGCAGCAAATGCTGGATTCAATACACCACGTTGGAAGTACTGTGTATGTTGTCCTGTTGTTACAAAAGGAGCAATATTCGCATCGCCCTTGATTTTTTCCATTGAGCTTATCCAGCTGTCAAAGTCAGTTGGTATATCCCAACCATTTTCTTCAAACCATTTACTGTCATACCATGTTCCCCAAGTATCGAACACTAATGGTAAACTATAAATTTTTCCGCCATCCACTTCTTCTGCCGGCGAGATGAAGCTATCTAATAGTGCTGTGCCATTTTCAAGTTTAAGCCCTTTTGCAAATTCGCTAATATCCATCAATTGGCCTTCTGCGATCATTTGAGTTTCGCTTGCCCCTGCACCATCGATATATACTACATCAGGCGGTGTATTTGAAATCCAGCGTGTATTCATCTCTGTATTTATATTCGGGCCTGCATGTTCGACAATTTTTAAATCCGGATGCTGTTTTTGGAAGTCCCCTATAACTTTCTTCCACCATCCATCACCGTATCCCCCAACGAAATATTGAATTTCCAGTGTGCCTGACAAGCCATCTGCCGTATTTTCCTTTGCAGTAGTATCCGATGGAGTTGTTGATTGTTCTGTACTGCTATTTCCCTCAGTGTTGTTGCTTGATTCCTCGTCATTGGAACATGCAACGAGCAATAACATTAAACTTATTAATGCTACTAAAAACCAGCCTTGCTTTCTCCCTTTGCTAACAAACATACAAAACACCCCTTTATTTTAATTATGTCAACTATATGAATATAGTCAGCACCAATATTAACGTGAAAAACTTTTAATTGCGTCGAGTGTACGATTTAACGCAATGATTGAATTTTCATAGTTCAATGTTGCAATGCCTGTATATAAAATATCAATCAACGTAAGCTGAGCGATGCGCGATGCGGTTGCCGAGCTGCGAATATCCGCTTCATAAGAAACGATATAAAGTGCATAATCAGCAAAACTTTGCAGTGTATTCCTTTTATTTTGCGTCATCGTAATAATTGTAGCTCCATTCCCTTTTGCCACTGTAAGTGCATTAATAATTTCCTTCGTTTCACCTGAATAGGAAATAGCGAATATAACATCTTCGTTCGTTGCGTGTGTTGCGGCAATAAGCTGACCATGACTATCGAAAATAGTTTCGCAATTTTTATTAATTCGCTTTAGTTTATGTTCAAAATCCTGGGCTACGATTGCCGAAGCTCCGATTCCAATAAATATGATCTTCCTGGCATTATTAATTTGATGAATAATTTTCTCTAATTCTCTTTCGTCATTGATCATTAATGTTCGCTGTATCGCATCGATGTTATGCTTTTCAATTGTCTGAATCATTTGCAGTATAGTCGAATCTTTCTCTAATTCAAAATTATGATTTTGTTGAACTTTAATAGTGGATGCTTTTGCAATACTCAGTTTTAAATCTTTGAATCCGGAAAAATTCAAAGCTCTGCACATCCGTATAATCGTTGCTTCGCTTGTTTTAGCTCTTTCTGCAAGTACAGCAATTGACATATGAATTACATCATCTAGATGATTTAAAATATATAAGGCTACATTTCTTTCAGCAGGTTTCAGCAATTCAATCCCCGATCGTAATCTCTCAATACTATTTTCCAATTTTATTACCTACTTTCAAACAAAATGTCGCAAAACTTCTCATATAATATAAAATATATGAAATTTAACTTCATAATAAAACTTCCACATAACAGTCGTCAACATTTTATTTTAATTTTCCGATAATTTTGTAAATAAGAATGACTTATTTATCGATAATTTGACTATTGCTATAATATTGTTGGAAATCCTATTACACGGTGGTGACATTTTATGAAGTACGCAATTTTAAGTGATTTGCATTCACATTATAAAAATACGAAAAAGGTGCTAAACCATATACAGAAAGTAGCACCTAATGCGGAGATTATCGGCTTGGGGGATTTATTTGAATGTACAATCGGCAAGAAAAAAGCGAAAACGATTCGTAATGCCAAGCTTAAGGATGCTGCGGTTATTAATGATAAATTTATGAGTTTATTAACCTTCCCTTCAATTATCGGCAACCAAGAAGAACGTATTGCGCTTGTAACGGGGGATAAGCGCTTTCTGCAATATGAAAAAGCCCTTGTAATTGAACATGCTACATTGATTCATGGCCATCAAATAGAGTGGGATAAAACATATAACCCTACCTTCCCCAGCATTAAAACGCCGCTGCTGTTTTTTGGGCATAGTCATGAGGCAGCAATTTATAACAATGGGCAACGACAACCCGTCCCTTATGACATTCCGCTGGCAGTTGGACAAAAGCCTTATCAAATTAATGTTGGTCCGGTAGTCGATAATAAAGAATGGTGCTTATATGACAGTCAAGCGATGACCGTTACGTTTATGCAAGCCCAGTAGTGCAATGGCAGCCTGTTCACGCCATCGCCGAATTCGTATTTGTTCGGAAACAATAAAAACCACCAGTTGAACTGGTGGTTTTCTCTGCGCGTGAAACGCTGGATTACTGGCCCACGTCTAAAGACGCT
>NZ_JBQCJW010000015.1:0-73490 GCF_051967575.1 Solibacillus silvestris | reverse complement strand
GTACAAAAAAACTTAATTACCACAAAATGTGTGAAAAAAATGGGTTAGGACCAAAAGAAAATATAACTTAATCGACACTCTCGTTTTTCCGCTTATTTGCGCAATTGAACTCGTTTCGGGGGAAATAAGCGGAGATTTTCCGATTATACAAAGGAAAATTTGCCATTTTCATGTTTTTTGGATCAATAGGCGGAATTTCTCCGTCTATTTAAGCCATTTTGTATAGTATTTTTTAAATAAGCGGAAATTTTCCGTCTATTTTTGAAAGCGGGCCCTTAAACGGATTTTCCTACCGGTAATAGCGGACCTTGCGGGAATCGGACCCCTCTATTTTACTGTCTAGTATTACGCGGGTTTTTTAACCAGTGAATATAATATACAGGCAAATTCCCAGAAGAAACAAGTCCGTTTGCTGTTTGCAGAAAACTTGCGAATTGAAAATGAAACGCTGAAGGAACAAGGCTGATTTTCAGGGCTCTCTTAAAAATAGAGACCGCTTTTTCGAGAAATTGTAAGAGCGGTTTTCCTGCATGAAAGAAAAAATCTCTCTAAATGACAGTACTTCATCTTGTTTCCTTATAGACTTTTCATAAAACAAAAAACACCTCAAAAATGATTGTATATATACAAATCATTTAAGAGATGTTTTATGAGAGCTATAAACTTTTGTGTGTCTCGGGTAATTTAAGATATGAATGCTTTTTTAAAAAATTACAGCGGAATATTCCCGTGCTTTTTGAATGGACGGTCCTCGTGCTTTGTAGAAAGCATATCCAATGCTTGAATTAGCTTAATGCGTGTTTCACGAGGATCGATCACATCGTCCACCATACCGCGGGATGCCGCTACATATGGGTTGGCGAATTTTTCTTTGTATTCTTCGATTTTCGCTGCACGCGTGCCTTCCGGATCTGCAGATTTCGCGATTTCGCCTGCATGGATGATATTCGCCGCCCCTGCAGCACCCATTACAGCGATTTCAGCGTTTGGCCATGCGAATACTAAGTCCGCGCCAATCGCTTTCGAGTTCAATGCAACATATGCGCCGCCATATGCTTTACGCAAAATAACCGTGATTTTCGGTACAGTTGCCTCCGAATATGCATAAAGGATTTTTGCGCCATGGCGAATAATACCGCCATGTTCTTGCTTTACGCCCGGGAAGAAGCCAGACACGTCTTCGAATGTGATGACCGGCACGTTGAATGCGTCACAAGTACGAACGAAGCGCGCCAATTTATCGGATGAATCGATATCAAGACCACCCGCTAAAAATTTCGGCTGATTACATACTAAACCTACTGATTCGCCTGCGATACGGGCAAACCCGACAACGATGTTTTTCGCAAATTCTTTTTGTACTTCCATGAACGAGCCTTCGTCGACCACTTGTTCCACCACTTTGCGGACATCGTATGATTTTGTTTGGTCAATCGGCACAACATCCACAAGCTCCGAGCGGAAGTTGTCACCTTCTGGAGCGGGCTGTTTCGGTGCTTTTTCCTTATTGTTTTGCGGTAAGTAGGAAAGCAATTGCTGGATTTGCACAATCGCGGCTTCTTCGTTTTCAGCTCGGAAGTGAGCATTCCCGGAAATCGCGTTATGCACTTTCGAACCGCCCAAACCTTCAGAGGAAATTTTCTCGCCTGTAACCGTCTCAATTACTTTTGGTCCCGTAATAAACATTTGGGATGTTTGGTCAACCATTAAAATAAAGTCTGTAATTGCAGGCGAATAAACCGCACCGCCCGCACATGGCCCCATAATGACCGAAATTTGCGGGATGACGCCAGAGTATATCGAGTTACGGTAGAAAATATGACCATACCCGTCCAATGAAAGCACACCCTCTTGAATACGCGCACCGCCCGAATCATTGATGCCGATAAAAGGCGTTCCGTTTTTCGCAGCCAAATCCATTACTGCAGCAATTTTCTTCGCATGCATTTCTCCGAGCGCCCCGCCGAACACCGTGAAGTCCTGTGCGAATAAATAAACATTGCGGCCATTGATCTTACCGAAACCTGTAACAACACCATCACCAGGCCCCTCCAGTTTCTCCATGCCGAAATCAACAGTGCGGTGTGTAATGAACGGGTTAATTTCAACGAATGTCCCTTCATCCAACAGCATATCAATACGCTCGCGGGCAGTCATTTTGCCTTTTTCATGCTGCTTTTCAATGCGCGCATCACCGCCGCCAAGCTGAATTGCTTCTTTACGATCATAAAGCTCATTGATTTTATCAAACATATCCATTGTAATTGTCATTTTCATTTATCCCCTTTTCCGCTTTTATCGCATAATTCATAAAGTACACCATATGAGTCTTTCGGATGCAAAAATGCTACTTCCGCTCCGCCAGCACCTGGCCCCGGCTCGTCCGATAGCAGTCGAACACCTTTTTCCCGCAGTTCTGCCATGCGCTCGCGAATCCCCGTGACGCCGAATGCCACATGGTGAATTCCTTCTCCGCGTTTTTCCAAAAAGCCATGAATCGCGCTTTTCTCGCTCATAGGTTCAAGCAGTTCAATTTTTACGTTTCCCGCATCAATAAAAGCTACCTTTACTTGTTGTGACTCTACTTCTTCAACTTTTAATAATTTTAAGCCTAACGTTTCTGTGTAATATGTAATACGTTCTTCAATATTGCGTACAGCAATACCAATATGATCGACTTTTTCCACGATGTTGACTCCCCTATAATAAAATTTAAAAATTTCAATAATGTAAAATCAATTGTACTTGAGAATTCTTTGAGATTTGATAAACTAAAATTAGTTCATCATGAAGGAGCGAAAATAATGAGCAACAAAAAATTCCAAAAGATTGTCGTTTATTCAATGGTTGTGATTATGTTAATCTCAACAGTGGCAATGGGTGTAGCAGCAATTATGTAATGGATGTTTCACGCATCCATTTTTTTTATTTTATCCCTTTAAATGACTGCTTAATAACGAGATATTCATCCATTTCCTCGATAAACTGATATAGCGATGCCATTGCAATAAAAGTTTCATGATCGGCTGGTAACGGCATTTTGGCAAACTCACTCTTCACTTTATCCAACTTCTCCAAAAAGTGGCTTGCGGTATTCCCCGAATGAACATGCTCACTTAAATCTTCCAAAAATGTTGCAATCAATGGGGCTTGCTCGGTCATTACAGGCAATGCCGTAATTTTCGGCAGCACACGCTCGATGATTTCCAGCTGCTTTTCACGCATATCAAAATATACATAATACAAATTTTCTTTACGTGTTAAATGGTTTTCTACATCTTTGAACGCCAAAGCTTTCGCCGCATTTAAAACTTGCGCAGCCTCTATTAGCTCTTTTCCATCCCAAAGCGTGTCGCCATTTCGCAAATAGCCTGCAATTTCGGCAAGAATCTTTTTTAATAATGCCTCGATTTTCTCACGGTGGTAAAACAAGCCGTGCTGAATATCGGGCATGTACATATTGACGATTAAACCGACGCCAAAACCGGTTGCCATCAATGCCAATTCATTTAAAAACAAGTCGGATGTAAAGTTTGCCGTCAGAAAAATATGCATCATAATAACTGCGCTTGACACAAAGCCTTCCACAACTCCAAGCGAGACGATCGTCGGTATGAACAGCAGGAGGACAATCCCTAGTACAATCGGTGAATAGCCGAATATTCCGAAAAATATGAATGCATATGTCATCCCAATAAGTGTCGATACGATGCGTGTATAGACAGCATGGACCGATTTACGCTTTGTTGGCTGTATACAGAGAATCGTTAAAATGCCTGCCGCGGTAAAAAACTGCAATTCAAAATATTGGGCAATTGCTATCGCGACCGAAGCTCCAAGCGCGGTTTTAAGTGTACGATAGCCGATTGAAAACTTTTTCATATCGGAGTATCCCCCTCATTTACAGCAAGTGCAGCGGGCATGCATAAGCGCTGCCCGTACACTCGAATAATCGCTTTAAATCTCTTCGCAGTTTTCCTCGAAGTGGCCTTGCAGGTTTGTTACTACACTCATCGGATCATGGCCTTCGATTTCAAAACGGCCGACTTCCCCGACAACTTGACCATCTTTCAATAGAATGAATGATGGCGAAGAAGGAATATGGTCCTCGCCAAAATGATAGCGTGCTGCTGCCGTTGCGTCTTTGTCCTGGCCGGCAAAAACTGTCACTAAATGGTCAGGGCGTTTATCATAATGCACTGCATGTGTCGCAGCTGGACGGGCAATGCCGCCTGCACAACCACATACGGAATTCACCATAACTAGTGTAGTACCTTTACGGGCAAACGCTGCTTCAACATCTTCTGGTGTGCGCAGCTGCTCATAGCCCGCCGCTTCCATTTCTGCACGTGCAGTCGTTGTAATTTGTTGCATAAATAAATCATAATCCATGTTCATAAGCTTTTTAGCCCCTTTCAATTTTCCTTATAATCATAGCAAGGTTACGAAAGATGTGCAAAGACTGTTGATTATAATTCATTCGTATTTTTTTCGTCAAATAAAGCACTAACCCCTTGCGTAACAGTCAGACGCCCATACAATATTTCATCCTCAAGCGAGCGCACCTGCTTTTTGCGTTCCGGACTTTTATAAAATGAATCGATTAAATGATCGGTAATCATCGTATGGAACCAATCCCGTGTTTGTTCACGACGGCGAATATTCCAATAATTAGATTCCTTCACCTTCTGCTCAAATTCCACTAGCATATCCCAAACACTTTCCAAGCCTTTCTTTTCCATTGATGAAACAGTTACAGCCGTGCTTAGCCAACCTGGCGTGGATGGCTGCAGGAAATGAAGGATCTGCTTATATTCCTGCATCGTCCGACGAGCCTGGCGTATATTTTCACCATCCGCTTTATGGACGATAATGCCGTCCGCCAGCTCCATAATGCCCTTCTTCATCCCTTGAAGCTCGTCTCCAGCACCTGTCAGCACAAGCAACAGGAAAAAGTCGACCATGCCGCGCACATATGTTTCGCTTTGTCCGACACCGACTGTTTCTATTAAAATAACGTCATAACCGGCCGCTTCGCATAAAAGCATCGTTTCACGGGATTTTTTATGGACACCGCCCAATGTCCCGGCACTCGGCGATGGGCGGACAAAAGCATTCTCCTGACGCACGAGCTCTTCCATCCTTGTTTTGTCGCCCAAAATACTCCCGCCTGATAGCGACGAGCTCGGGTCGATGGCCAAAACAGCTACACGCTTCCCCGTTTTGCATAGCATTGTACCGAATGCTTCGATAAATGAGCTTTTCCCTGCGCCCGGTACTCCGGTTATCCCGATACGAATCGAATCCCCGGTATAAGGCAGTAACTCTTGCAAAAGTTTTTGGGCGTCTTCTTTATGTGCATTGTTTGAACTTTCAATTAGCGTGATCGCTTTTGATAAGGATGTACGGTCACCTGCCCGCACTTCCTCCGCCAATTTTCGGATATCAAGCGCTTCCTGCTTTTTTTTACGGAATTTTTTCGGGTTTGAATAGCTCATTCCATCATGACCACCCTTCACACCATCCATGACATACAAAGCACTCTTGTCTTGATGTGGCATCATTATTCCGCCACTTCCTCATAGCCGAGCTTTTTATAAATTTCTTCAATAATGCGCATTGCCGACACTGGAATAACGGAACCTGGCCCGAAAATCGCCACCGCCCCGGCTTCATATAGGAAGTCGTAATCTTGTGCCGGAATAACACCGCCGCAAATGACGATAATATCTTCGCGCCCCAGTTTTTTCAGCTCTGCAATAAGTTCAGGCACCAATGTTTTATGACCTGCTGCAAGGGAAGACACACCGACACAGTGTACGTCGTTTTCATTGGCCATTTGCGCTGTTTCTTCCGGTGTCATAAATAACGGCGAAATATCAACATCAAAACCTAAATCCGCATAGCCCGTAGCAACAACTTTTGCACCGCGGTCATGTCCATCCTGACCCATTTTCGCGACTAAAATACGCGGGCGGCGACCCTCTGCCTCAAGGAAATCTTCCGTCATCTGCTTTACTTCGGCAATCATTTCGTCATCAGAGAAGTTCGCTGAATATACACCTGAAATCGAACGAATAATCGCTTTGTGGCGACCTGATACCGCTTCGATCGCATCGGAAATTTCGCCCAATGATGCACGAGCGCGAGCTGCGTCGACGGCAACAGCCAATAGGTTTTCCGATCCGTTTTCAGCCGCTTTTGTCAAACGGGCCAAATGCTTTTGCACCTCTTCTTCATTGCGCTCCGCTCTCATTTTTGCAAGGCGGGCAATTTGCGCTTCGCGAACAATCGCATTGTCGATATCCAAAATATCGATTGGATCTTCTTCTGCAAGGCGGTATTTGTTGACGCCTACAATCGTTTCCGCCTTTGAGTCGATTTTCGCCTGGCGTTTTGCCGCTGCTTCCTCAACCTTCATTTTTGGAAGACCTGTTTCAATCGCCTTTGCCATTCCGCCAAGTCCTTCGATTTCCTCGATTAATTCCCATGCCTTTTCCGTCAGCTCTTCTGTCAGCTTTTCTACATAATATGAGCCGCCCCAAGGATCGATTACGTTCGTCATTCCTGTTTCCTCTTGCAGGAACAGCTGTGTATTACGCGCAATGCGTGCAGAGAAGTCTGTCGGCAATGCGATCGCTTCATCCAATGCATTCGTATGCAGTGATTGTGTATGACCCATCGCTGCAGCATTTGCCTCGATTAATGTACGTGTCACATTATTGAATGGATCTTGCTCCGTTAAACTCCAGCCAGACGTTTGCGAGTGTGTACGCAATGCAAGGCTTTTCGAATTTTTCGGATTGAATGTCGACATCATCTGTGCCCAAATACGACGTGCCGCACGCATTTTGGCGATTTCCATGTAATAGTTCATGCCAATCGCCCAGAAGAACGATAATCGCGGTGCAAATGCATCAATATCAATGCCCGCTTTTAAACCTGTGCGCACATATTCAAGACCATCCGCCAATGTATAGGCAAGCTCAATATCATTTGTCGCGCCCGCTTCTTGAATATGGTAGCCCGAAATCGAAATCGAGTTGAACTTCGGCATATATTTTGCCGTATATTCGAAAATGTCCGCAATTATTTTCATCGACATTGCCGGTGGGTAAATATATGTATTACGCACCATATATTCTTTTAAAATGTCATTTTGGATCGTCCCTGCCAATTTATCCGGTGATACGCCTTGCTCTTCCGCCGCAACGATGTAGAAAGCCAATACCGGCAATACCGCGCCATTCATCGTCATCGATACAGACATTTGATCTAATGGAATGCCATCAAATAATATTTTCGCATCTTCAACGGAATCGATTGCTACACCAGCTTTCCCGACATCACCTGTCACACGAGGATGGTCTGAGTCGTAGCCGCGATGTGTCGCTAAATCGAACGCCACCGATAATCCTTTTTGCCCCATCGCCAGGTTACGGCGATAAAAGGCATTTGATTCTTCTGCTGTTGAGAAGCCGGCATATTGACGTACAGTCCAAGGGCGCGCCACATACATCGTCGGGTATGGTCCGCGTGTGTTTGGTGCGATGCCCGCTACATCTTTCAAATGTTTTGCCTGTTCAATATTTTGCGCATTATAAACCGTATTTACTTCGATGCCTTCATTCGTCATATATGAGCCTGTAGAAGTATGTTGCTCTCCTTGTAACACATGTTCAATTACAACGGATTCGAAATTTGCTTTGTTCATTGCTGTACCCCCTTCACACTCAACACGACATCATTCAGCTTTTGCACAATGTTTTGGCCTGCAAAAATAAAGCCGTTTAAGCCATTTGCTGTCCAAGTCGCTTCCTCTTCTTTATATTTTCCGGCAGCATCCAATAGAATATTTTGCTTCTTGCCTTCCAATAACGCCGGGATTAACTCCTTCGCATCATCATCTGTTGCAGCAACGACAATATAATCGTAATCCGCAGATGCCAACCAGTTTTTTGCTTCTTCAATTGTTCGGAAGCCTTCCGTTTGATGTGCAACAATGCCCGCTGTTGCAAAGATGCCTTGCACAAAATCAGCTCGCGGTTTGTAATTTTTCAATGGACCAAATGTTAAAACAGCTGGTTTTAAGCCTGATTTTGCAAAGTTTGCACGCAAGTTTTCGAATGGTACCGCTAAGCGTTTTACTTGTGCAAAATGCGCATTTTCGACTGTTGGGATTTCATCTGCAGGATTTGCGTAAATATTCGTGCCTATTAAAGAATGCTTGCGTGTTTCCACTTGCTTGATTCTTGCATTATAAACTTCCTCGATTTTTGCATCGATCCCGTAAGCCTGCAGACCGCCCGCTTTTTCGATTTCCAAAAATAACGACCATGCCTCTTTCACATAATCCGCTGTCAATGATTCGATAAAATACGAACCGCCAGCCGGATCCATAACATTTGTGACATGCGATTCTTCTTTTGTAACAAGGGAGACGTTGCGCGCAATACGAGTTGACTGCTCTGTATATTGTGTTAAAGCATCATGCGGATGAACTGTGACAACGTCCGCACCGCCGATTGCCGCCGAGAAAGCTTCATTGCCCGCACGCAGCAAGTTTACATACACATCATACTTCGAGAAGCTGCGCACAGATGTTTCCACTACGACAGGGACAGCGCTTGCTTCATTGCCGAATGCTGAAGCAAACGCTTTCCACAATACTTTGAACGCACGGATTTTTGCCACTTCCGCGAAAAATTGTGTATCGACAGCAAACTGCACGAAAAACTTATTTTCAAACGCTTTAAAGTCAGCTGCCTCATTTGCCATTTCAGCTGCTTGTACCAATGCGATGGCAAGCTCCTGCACCGCATTTGCGCCATTATTATGAAAAGGAATCGTATTCGCTGCAAATGTGCGCACATTCGGATAGTCCGCCAGCTGTACAGGTTGCGGGGCGATGACATAGCCTTGTACATTTTCGCGCTTTGCTTCATCAATTTGATCAAATACTTGCAACAATGAATCTTCAGAAGATCCGACAGTAATTTTGAATGAATTTTCCGATAAATACGCTGCGAGTTTGTGCACGTTTTCTTCTGACCAATCAAAGGCTGCAGGGCTATTAATTGTAATCATTTCATTACCGCGCGATAAACTTTCCTCCAAATTCACAAAAAAGCTCTCTGCGTCATTCCCCATAATTTGCTGTGCAACGGCAAAGCTCGTCTTTTGTGTTAATGAACGAATTGTGGACACTTGCTTTTCCAATTGCCCACCCAACTTTTCGATTAAGCTTTCCTGCGTATAAAGTGGTTCAAGTGTTATATTTTCAATCGTTTTTGTGAATAAAGATTCAAATGGCTTGCCTTTTAAAGCTTTTACCGCTTCTTCTTTCCACTGATCATAGCTAGCTGATTGAAATTCGATTTCTTTCATATTCATAGACATGTGGACGCTTAATAGCTTCCCCCCTTGTTATATTTCTGTACTATATTTTACACGAGAAAGTTCTGACAATAAAGAGTAAAAAAATGCGAAAGCCTTATTTTACAGGCTTTCGCGGTAGTTTTAGTAGACTGACATCTTTTGTTTATCGACATTTTCGAGAATTTCTTTCACGCGGGATAGGAATTTGCCGCAAATCATGCCATCCAAAATTCGGTGATCTAATGATAAACATAAATTTACCATTGATCTTGGCGCAATCATATTACCCTGTACTATTACAGGCCTTTTCACAATGCTTTCCACTTGCAGAATAGCGGCTTGCGGGTGGTTGATTATGCCCATCGACTGAACCGAACCGAATGAACCAGTATTGTTGACCGTAAACGTGCCGCCTTGCATATGCTCGAGTTTCAGCTTTCCATTGCGGACAAGATGTGCATATTCATGAATTTCCTTTGCAATTCCTTTAATCGATTTTTCATCGACATTTTTAATAACCGGCACGAATAATGCGTCATCCGTCGCAACCGCAATTGATAAATTGATATCTTTCTTTTGAATAATTTTATCTTCCGCCCATACTGAATTGATGATTGGATATTCCTTTAATGCTTGTGAAACGGCTTTTAGGAAGAATGCAAAATATGTTAAGTTAAATCCTTCTTTTTTCTTGAACTCCTCTTTAATGCTGTCCCGGTATTCGACAAGCTCCGTAACGTCGACTTCCATCATCATCCATGCATGCGGAATTTCATGTGTACTGCGCAGCATATTTTTTGCGATTGCCTTACGTACTTGCGTCACTGGAATTTCGATATCCCCAGTAGATGCAACCATTTCGTTTTTAGCTTGAGGAGCTGGTGGCGGTGACGTTGCTTCGCGCTGCGGCTCAACAATCGCTGTCGGTTGTTCATCATGCGAAATTGCCTGGCTTGTAGGCTTGCCTGCCGCTACATATGCTTCGACATCTTTTCTCGTAATGCGATTGCCTACGCCTGTGCCTTCAATTTGCGACAAATCAACTTCATGCTCTGCTGCCAATGCAAGAACAGCCGGCGAAAATCTGCCTGGTTTGCGTTCGGTGCGGACCGGCTTCTCATCTTTTTTGACAACCGTTTCCGCTTCTTTCCGCTGCACCCCTGCATTTAGTATCGCCGAGCTTACATTCGAGCTTTTTTCCGCTGGTGCGGCTGGCAGCTCTGAGTCTTCCACTTCAATCGTGCATACGATCGCTCCAACTGGTAATGTATCCCCTTCCGAAGCGATGAGTTCTGCTATGACGCCTGCAAAAGAAGATGGGATTTCCGCATTTACTTTATCCGTTGTCACTTCCGCTAACGGGTCATATTTGTTCACTTTATCACCAACTTGGACAAGCCAGCGCTCAATTTTACCTTCTGTTACACTTTCTCCAAGCTGTGGCATTACGATATTTTGAATTGTCATTTAACAATCCCCCTTTAACTAATAGGCCTTTGCAAAAATAGTACAAAGTTAATTGTCAATATTAAAATGCTGCTAGTTCTCGAATGGCGCTTTCAACTTTGTCGGGATTAATCATGAAAAACTTCTCCATTGTCGGCGCGTATGGCATTGCTGGAACATCGGGACCTGCAAGGCGCTTAATCGGCGCATCCAAATCAAATAAGCAGTGTTCTGCGATAATCGCTGCAACTTCACTCATAATGCTGCCTTCTTTATTATCCTCAGTTACGAGTAGAATTTTCCCTGTTTTCTTTGCCGCCTCAATGATCGCTTCTTGATCAAGCGGATAAACTAACTGTGCGCAAATCCAAAATATGAGTTTCAATACCATCTTTCGCCAGACGCTCTGCCGCTTGCAATGCAAAGTGAACAGCCAAGCCGTACGTAATGACCGTTACATCATCACCTTCGCGCTTCACATCCGCCTTACCGATCGGCAATGTGTAATCATCTGACGGAACTTCGCCTTTAATTAGGCGGTATGCACGCTTATGCTCGAAAAACAGCACTGGGTCCGGATCACGGATTGCCGCTTTCAATAATCCTTTCGCGTCATATGGTGTCGAAGGAATGACGATTTTTAAGCCAGGTGTACCAGCAAACATCGCTTCAACCGATTGGGAATGGTAAAGCGCACCATGAATTCCCCCGCCGAACGGAGCGCGGACAACTAACGGACAGCTCCAGTCATTGTTCGAACGATAGCGGATTTTCGCCGCTTCCGACACGATTTGATTGACCGCAGGCATAATAAAATCCGCAAACTGCATTTCTGCAATCGGGCGCATGCCATACATCGCTGCACCGATCGCGACACCCGCAATCGCACTTTCCGCTAATGGCGTATCAAGTACGCGCGCTTCGCCAAATTGGTCATACAATCCAGTCGTCGCTTTAAATACCCCGCCTTTTAAACCAACATCTTCACCCAATACGAAGACACGGTCATCTCGCTCCATTTCTTCTTTCATCGCTAAGTTAATCGCATCAATATAAGAAATTACCGGCATTACGCATCTTCTCCTTCCGCATACACAAAACGCAATGCATGTTCTGGTGAGGCATAGGCTGCATTTTCTGCATAGTCTGTCGCTTCATTGACAGTTTCCATAATTTTATCGTTAATTTGCTTAAATAGCGCATCATCGGCAACACCGCGTTCCTTTAAATACGCTTCAAACAGCAAAATCGGGTCTTTCGCTTTTCCTTCCGCAATATCTTCCGCTGTACGATATTGACGATCGTCATCATCGGAAGAATGCGCCGTCAGACGGAAAGTAACCGTTTCGATTAACGATGGACCTTCACCGCTGCGTGCACGATCTGCCGCTTCCTTTACTACTTTGTACACTTCCAATGGGTTTTTTCCATCTACCGTTACACCGGGCATCCCATAGCCAATCGCCCGGTCCGATACTTGCGCACAGCCTAACTGGCGCTCTACCGGAACGGAAATCGCATATTGGTTGTTTTCGACCATGATGATGACAGGCAATTTATGCACACCCGCAAAGTTCGCCCCTTCATGGAAATCCCCCTGGTTTGACGAGCCTTCACCAAGCGTTACAAATGTAATAAAATCCTTTTGCTGCATTTTTCCTGCAAGCGCTACACCTACTGCATGAGGCACTTGTGTCGTTACAGGGGAAGAACCCGTAAGAATTCGGTTTTCTTTTTGCCCGAAGTGGCCCGGCATTTGTCGGCCCCCCGAATTCGGGTCCTCTGCCTTCGCAAAAGCGGACAGCATTAAATCTTTCGCAGTCATCCCGAAGTGAAGCACTACCCCCATATCACGATAATATGGTGCAATATAATCCTTTGTATGATCAAGCGCAAAGGCAGCACCTACTTGAGCCGCCTCTTGCCCTTGACACGATATAACGAACGGAATTTTGCCCGCACGATTCAATAGCCACATGCGCTCATCGATTCGGCGCGCCATTAGCATCGTTTCATACATTTTGATTACGTCTTCATCCGTTAAACCTAATTGCTCGTGTGTTATGTTCTTTTCAGTCATAAAATCCCCCCGCTCACTTTTAGAAATGGATAGCTTTCCCTTCAATTGCCAATGCAGCTTCTCCAATAATCTCGCTCAATGAAGGATGCAAATGCACCATCTGTCCGACTTCCCATGATGAAGCATTTAAAAATAAGCCAAGCGCCGCTTCTGAAATCAAATCTGTTGCATGCGGACCAATTAGATGCACCCCGACAATATCATTCGATTCTTCATCTGCAATTACCTTAACAAAGCCCTCTGTTTCACCATAAACAATCGCTTTTCCAATTGCCTTAAACGGGAAGGTCTTCGCAATCGTCTTATAGCCGTTGTTTTTGGCTTGCTGTTCCGTAAGACCAGTGCTCGCGACTTCAGGATTACTGTAAACCCCTCTCGCTATATTTGCATAATGGATCTGTGCGGGATTCCCGCCTGCAATATGCTCGACTGCATGTATACCTTCATGTGAGGCAACATGCGCTAATTGCATGCCGCCAATGACGTCACCTATAGCATATATATGACTTTCTTTCGTTTGGAAATTATCATTTACAGAAATAAAACCGTTCTTGATTTCAATTTCAGTGTTTTCAATGCCTATATTTTCGGTATTCGCAACTCTTCCAATCGATAATAGCAATGCCTCTGCCGAAATTTTCTCATCGTTTAATTGAACCGTAACGTGATCCTGTGCATCAATTGTAGACGGATCAAGCTGTACATTCACGTGAATGTTCACACCGCGCTTTTTCAATGATTTAAGCATCTCCGCCGAAATTGCCTCATCCTCTGTAGGCAATAATCGGTCACCAAGCTCTAAAATCGTCACTTCGACATCAAAATCAACGAGCATCGAAGCCCACTCTACACCGATGACGCCTCCACCGATAATAATGACCGACTTCGGCAGTTTTTCAATCGTTAAAAATTCATCTGATGTAAAGATTTTTTCCCCATCGACTTTTAAACCTTCCAAATGTCTTGGTCGTGAACCTGTCGCCAAAATGACATTTTTCGGAACGAGCATTTCATTTTCAGTGCCATCATTCATCTCGACTGAAATCGTGCCAGGCATCGGCGAGAAAATCGACGGTCCCAATATTCTGCCGAAGCCATTGTACACATCGATTTGCCCTTTCTTCATCAAGTGTTGGACACCTTTATAAAGCTGATCTACGACGATTGACTTTCGCTGTTGTACACGTTCAAAATTTACGCTTACATCATTTACTTCCACGCCGAAATCGATGGCTTTTTTTGATTGAACATATACTTCCGCGCTTCGGAGCAATGCCTTTGTAGGAATACAGCCAGCATGCAGGCATGTGCCCCCAAGCTTATTTTTTTCAACGATCGCCGTTTTCAAGCCTAGTTGCGAGGCACGAATCGCCGCGACATAACCGCCTGTGCCACCACCTAAAATAACGACATCATATTCTTTCGCCATAACCAGCCCCCCTTTTTTCCGATTGCAAATTAACGTCCATTTAATATATTTTTTTCATTTTGAAGAAATTGGCTGCGAGATTTCGCAACACGCGCAATACGCTCTTCAGCTAAACGGTTCGCCGCTAAATATGTCGGGATATCTTCCTGTTTTGAAATCGCGAAAATCTTCTCTAAACTTGTGTAAATTGTTTCGACGCGCTTCATCGCACGATCACGGTTGTAGCCATATAATTCATCTGCCACGTTAATTACTCCGCCTGCATTGATAACATAGTCCGGCGCATATACAATGCCCATTTCATGTAAAACTTGACCATGTTTCGATTCAGCGAGCTGATTATTCGAAGAGCCTGCAATTACTTTCGCTTTTAATTTCGGAATTGTTTCGTCATTAATGATCGCTCCAAGTGCACATGGAGCGAAAATATCCGCTTCCTGCTCATAAATCGCTTCAGGTGCAACAGCAACCGCATCGAAATTCGTCACTACACGGTCGATTGCTTGTTGATTAATGTCTGTAACAACTAATTTTGCGCCTTCTTTATGTAAATATTCGCATAAAGTGTACGCAACGTTTCCTAGCCCCTGCACCGCTACTGTACGACCTGCTAGAGAATCATCGCCAAACGCTTCTTTTGCCGCTGCTTTCATTCCTAAAAACACACCGTAAGCAGTGATTGGCGATGGATTGCCTGAGCTGCCGAATGCCGGCGAAATACCTGTCACATAATTTGTTTCTTCGTGGATTAAGTCCATATCGGCAACAGTCGTCCCTACATCCTCTGCTGTAATATAGCGACCGTTCAGCCCTTGAATAAAGCGCCCTAGCGCACGGAACATTTCTTCATTTTTATCTTTGAACGGGTCGCCGATAATAACCGTCTTCCCTCCGCCAAGGTTTAAACCTGCCGCAGCATTTTTATATGTCATGCCGCGCGCTAGACGAAGTGCATCTTCAATTGCGGCTTCCTCTGAGGCATAAGTCCACATACGTGAACCTCCTAGAGCAGGACCTAATGTCGTATCATGTATGGCAATTACTGCTTTTAACCCTGATGCCTCATCTTGACAAAAGACAACTTGTTCAAAATCATATTTCTGCATGTACTTGAAAATTTCCATAATACTCTACTCCTCCAGTTAAGAAAGCGCTTACTTTCTCGTATATTATTATTTTTTGTTCTTTAAAGATAATAAATAGTTAAATTTGTATAACTTTATTATCGTTATTTTTACAATACTTATAAATTTAAGATGATGCAACTAGAAATCCCTAAAATTAATTAAATTAGAAAATTCGGATAATTTAGCACTAAAAAAAATTATGAAACACGAAATATTTAATCTATAAAATTGTTATATAGGTATAATAATCCGTCTCATATTGGACAAATTCCTCATTTCCATCTGTTAAATTGTTTCAACATTATTGACATTCTTTTTTAGCATTGTAAAATTAAGTGAAACTTCAAACAGTGAAGGCATTTCCCCCGTTACTGCAACGGGGAGTGTATTGAGTCGGTAGGAGGTCTTTAAATGGCGCGTATGGCTGCATTTATCGTTCTTGTCATTCCAGCTCTTTTAATGGCAGCTGGGATTAAATTTATGCGTGATACACTATTTGGCATATTAATTTCGCCGTTTCCATGGATTTGGTTACAGTTCGTTGTAGGAGCGCTTTTCTTTGCTTTTGCGTTTTTATTTTTTGCGGGATTTTTACTGCATCGGGATCGCAAGCGCGGCAAAGTTTCAGAGCGCTGGCAAAAATGATTTTCGTAAATGAAAAAGGGCTACTAGAAAATTTTCTAGTAACCCTTTTCATCTATTTCGAGCTTTACGCACTTTATGCGGAAAATCGGTAATCCAGCCGATGACAGCTGAATGCGGATTTTCCAAAAACGACTCATTTCCTTGGATCCCGTAAAAACGAATGCCGATATTGGCCGTTTCACAATATTTTAAATACCGGCTTTTATAGTATCTTTTATGTGCATGAATCGCATCATAATACGCATGGATGCCGAGTGATGACCAATCAAATTTCTTTGTAATAATAAATGCTGTTTCAATATTTGGCTGTATTTCTTTTACGGTTTCTAACAAAGTTCCGTGAAACGACGAGAAATGGCTGCCGGGAGGTAATTTCATACTTTTCAGTAAATTCTTAAGGGCATGCACATTCGTTAAAAGTGATTCTTTCAATTCAATGTTCAGTGCTATATTTTCTGAGTTTGCCCAGTTCAATACATCTTGAAAGGACATGATGCGCTCTCTGGAAAACATCCGTTTAAAGCGGGTTCCTAAATTGTAGCGAATAAGCTCCTCATAATCGCACTCAGCGACTAGTTTATTAACCCCGGCAAGCCTTTTTAAATCAATATCGTGAAACACCACTAAAACCCCATCCTTCGAAATTTGAAGGTCGAGTTCGATTCCATCTGCGCCTATTTCTTTTGCTTTTTTAAATGCGGAAAACGTATTTTCCAAATGAAAGCTTGATGCTCCGCGATGGGCAAAAATCGGAATATCATTCATTATACATTCAACTCTCCAAATTCCAATAAGAACCGGCCATTCGTCATAGTCGATAATATAGATGACTTTTTGCCAATTTGAATATATGTACCTGGATGCGCTTCTTTAGTCACATGGATTTCTTCCTTGCCGACACTGCGTAAATCATTCATCAATTGCTTAATTTCCCGATCTAGATTCATAACGGATTCCTTATTTGACGCCAGCTTTTGTTTTGTCTGCTCGAATGCTGCCAATTGCGGTTTTGTTAAATTCTGAGCGACAGGCAATATGCGGTTAATTTGCGACTCCAGCTGCAAAGTATCTTCCTGCATCGACTTTAACAATGCTGCTTTTGTCTGGATGAGCTCAAGACCGTCCGTTTTGTTCACGCTATTGATGATAAGCTCTGTACGCCGCTCTAATCGATTTCCGGTAATCGCGGAAACAATCGTGCTTTTGGCTATTGCTGTTCCGCCGATAATTTTCCCTTTTCGTTCATCAACTAAAATTGAATGTGCTGAAATGTTTGAGCCCAACGCGTAAAAACCGATGTTAATATCCTGGCCTGCAACTAAATGGGCTTCGTTCACATGCTTTACGAAAATATTTCCGCCTGCTTCTACACGTGTTTGACCGAGCCCAAAAATGCCTCCGCGAATGAATATATCGCCGTCAATGGACTTAATGAGTTTTGCGCCAGATACACCTTCAGGACCTTCAATCGAAATGTCGCCTTTGGCAATAACCGAAAAACCGGCCTGAACCGTGCCCCGTATCGAAATCGATCCATTAAAATCAATATTCCCTGTTTCAACGCCTACATCGCCGCTAATCGGCAAATGGTGATTGACGCTTACCATACCTTTATGGTCTTCGAATACACCGCTTATTTTAGAGCGAAGAACCGTCTTGCCGTCCTCTTCCTCTTCATACGCGGATTTGCGGTCATATTTCAGCGGTAAATCCCGTCCCCTTTGAGCAGCAATTGGCTCTCCGTGGACATTCGTTCCTGGAATACCTGACTGTGCATGGACTTTTTCGCCCAACCATGCACCTTCTTCAATTTCGAAAATAAAATTCATGTCATAGTAATCCGCTTTCCCATCTTCGCGGATAACGGGTTTTCGTTCGGGGATTTGCAGATATCTTATTTGTGCATCTTCCCCTTTAACGGGTGGCGTCCCCTGCGCAATCAATATCGCCTTTCCACTAACAATCGATTCCATTTTAATATCTAAAATTCCGTGCTTAATATCATTTTCTTCTAATAGCTTTTTTACATCTTGCTGAAAGGATTGTTGGTTTTCTCGTATAAAATCGACTGTTTCGAATACGAAAAGAGAAGCGGACATTTTATCGCGCGACACTTCCAATGTAACGGATGGCAGCCATGTGCCGATTTCCACCGGATTGTTTGTCACTTCATTTAGAACTTTCTTCAATACTGCAAAATTGGTTAGTTTGATGCGAGGATTTAGGCGCACAATCGTATCAAAATCTTTTAACATAAAGCCTGGCTGTATCGTTTTTATATATACTTTTCCGTTATTTTCTTCTACTTCAAAAAAACGATTTTCAAAAATAACCACGCATATCCTCCTCCTCATACATTACAGTATATACAAATTTCGGATATTTGTTTAGTTAAATATTGCCTATTAATAAGGTTTTTTATCATAGAAATCAAAATAAATCAAAAGTATTAATTCACCAAGGTAATATTACCTATAACCATCTTTTACAGCAAACGTTGATATTGTAATAAATTATAATACATTTCTGATACATCACTTAAATAGCTTTCATCTTTAGTCTCAATTGCTCGTAGAGTATTTTTTATCAACATAATATCTAGTTCAATAGAAGTGTACAAATTCCTATTGTTTATATTATTCGAAATTATGACATTTTTAATATCATTCAACTCATTTAAATATGCTTGAAGCTCAATTTTTCTCGCCTGGAGCTGCGGATTAGTTAATGTACCCAATAATAATATATCATTGTAGCATGCTTCACGTTGCGGGCGTAAATCCTCTGTATAGTTTTTCACAACATCACCCGTAAAATCGGCTGGTTTTGAGGAAGATGCATTTAAGTTGAGGGGAAATTTTATGAGCAGTGTGATGATTAGCAAGCTTAAAATGAGCAGCATTAGTTTCCATCGTTTCATCTTTCATCTCTCCTTTTCACCGTTTCCTATCATTTTACTTTCCCGAAACATTAATAATGTAAAATTAACGTTAAAAAAAGATGACAGTATAGAGAGCAAAAAAAAGAGTGCCCAGTATATGCTGGGCACGAAAGAGAATAATATGGACTTCAAGCATATCATTCTAAAAAGGAGGTAAAAACGAAGACTTTAAATGCCTTACTTAGCTGTCATTACCCCCTTCTTATAAAATTAAACTTAGTTCAATACATATCTATTAACTCGCCACCATCTCAATACGGATCTTGTCCGCAATCATCGCTATAAATTCCGAGTTCGTCGGTTTTGACTTCATATGGTGCACGGTATAGCCGAACAGCTCAGAAATGTTTTCATAGCTGCCGCGGTTCCATGCGACTTCAATGGCATGACGGATTGCTCGTTCCACACGAGAAGGCGTTGTGCCGAATTTTTTTGCGATTTCAGGGTACAGGATTTTCGTTACGGAGCTTAATAGTTCAATATCATTGTACACCATTTGAATCGCCTCACGTAAATAGGCGTATCCTTTAATATGTGCAGGGACCCCGATTTCTTTAATGATCCCTGTAATCGTCGTATCTAGTAGTCTGGAATCAATTTTTGTCGTGCTATTCGTCGCCAAAATAGGAACACGTTTTTCAAGTTCGAATTTCTTTCCGGCACAGTGAAGTATTTTTTGCACAAGCTGCTCAAATTCAAATGGCTTTAGCATAAAATAAGAAGCGCCAAAATTCACGGCTTGCTTCATGACATCTTCCTGTCCAAAAGCAGTCAGCATAATAACTTGTGTATGCATGTGTCGCTCATCATTATACATTTCTTCCAATACAGCCAAACCATCTAAATGCGGCATAATTATATCTAAAAGCAGCACGTCGATTTTATGCTCGTCCAACATTTTAATACACATTTTTCCATTTGATGCAGTTGCGACAACTTCAATTTGCGCATGGTTTGCAAAATACATCTCCATCATTTTCACTAATTCGCGATTATCATCAACAATCGCAATTTTAACCTTTGTCAAACAAAATCCCCCTTTAAATTTGGCCTGCTCCTTCTTTGTAAAATGCAATGGCAAATCGTTATGAACTTCCTAACAATTGTCGCAAAATTGCTTTGTCATATAATTGTAACAAAAATGATCGACAGTTGTCTTTCTATCCCTATTTTTTGCATTGTCATTTAGTGAAGTTTCGACAGGATTGTTAAAAATCCTTTCGAACACACAAAAATGAGTATGTGGTATTATATTTTCTATCCAAATCGACAAGGAAATATATGGTTCTACATTTGTCGAATTATCTATATGTACCATTTTAATTAAAAAAGGAAAAGATGACTACACTTTTGTGAAAAGTATAGTCAAAAAGTTCTTAATTAGGGCTTTTTTTTAGCATTTCGATAACGAGAATCCCAGCACCCTTCGTTGGTTCCTCGATAAACATGTGGGTTACGGCACCGACAAATTGATTGTCCTGAATAATTGGGCTGCCGCTCATCCCCTGGATAATGCCGCCCGTTTTATTTATAAGCCGTTCATCAGTGACATGAAACGTAAACGTATTATCAGTTTGTTTGTCAATTTTTATATCAAACAAATTGACCGCTTCTCCGTCGATTGCCGTTAATATTTGTGCTTTTCCTTTTTTCAATTGATTGGCATGTATAATTTCAAGCGGTTGATGCAAACTGTCATGTAAAGATTGTTCCCAATTTCCAAAAATACCGTAAACATCATTGCTGTTTACCGTACCGAGCGGGGATTGTGATTTATCTACAATTGAAATTTTGTATCCAGGCTGGCCAGGTGTACTTTTTTTCACTTGTGAGATGGACGCTTCATAAATAGCACCATTGCTGAAATTCGGAGGCTGCTTAATCGTTGAGTCTACGATTTGATGACCGAGTGCTCCATATTCCATCGTTTCAGGGTCGATATACGTCAGTGTGCCTACTCCATCTGTTTCACTTTTCAAAAATGGTTTTAAATGCATCAATTGGTGTGTTGATACGCCGATTTCTCGTTGTTGCTTTCCATTTTCAACTGTCAGTATAAACGTTTCGCCCTCACCGGACAACTCGTCTAACTGACTGATCTTTTCACCATTCAATTCAGAAATGCGTTCTCCTTTTTTCAACCACTCACTATTTTCCAGTAACACGTCTTGCGCAACGATGACATAGGGCATTTGCAATTGCACCCCAATTGAATGCCCCATCGGAATTAAAGATTTCCCTAAAACTTGCATTGGTGACATCACAAAAAGCATTACAACGAGTATCCACCATTTTTTAATGATCATTCACCTCCTCTATGCGCTTACTATGTGAAAAAAATTAAGGAGTTATGAACGGAAAAATTTTGTTGATATGAGGAAAAATTAGAATGTATTAATCAGTTTTACGCATCACTGTACTGTTACTGCTTATTTTTGCATTTTATGAATATAAAAATACCGTCCAAAATTTTAAATTTTTTGGACGGCTTTTATTTGTCAACTCATCGTTTCTTTGCGCTCATTAGCCATTTGAATAAGCTCTGATGCGTGCTGCAGCGTAAGTTCTGTAATCTCTGCCCCGCTCATCATTCTACTGATTTCCTCAATGCGCTCTTTCTCTTCCATTTCCGAAATCGTCGTAAAGGTGCGGTCATGCTCCACTTGCTTTTTAATATAATAATGGTGATCTGCCATTGCAGCAACTTGCGGCAGATGCGAAATGCATAACACTTGTGAATTAACTGAAATCGCCGCTATTTTTTCCGCGATAGCCTGGGCAACACGCCCGCTTACACCTGTGTCCACCTCATCGAAAATAATCGACGTAATGCCATTGGACGTGGAAAAAATCGTCTTTAAAGCAAGCATCATCCTAGAAAGTTCTCCGCCTGAAGCAACTTTCGGCAATGACTTTGGAGGCTCCCCGACATTTGTCGAAATATAAAATGCGACCCCATCTTTGCCATGTGCATCAAGCTGGTTTAATGACTCGAAACGAACGATAAACTGCGCTTTTTCCATATGCAGCATGCGCAATTCATTCATAATTGCTTCACTGAGCTTCAACGCATTTTCTTTTCGGATTTCCGTCAATTCATCGGCAATCCGGTGTAAATTCGATTCCATCTCCGCCAATAATTGCTCATTTCTTTGCATTGTTTCATCACGGTTCATCAGCTGGCTTAGCTCTTCTTCGATTTTTTCGTAATATACCAAAATTTCTTCCACCGTCGTGCCGTATTTACGCTTCATATTTTGATATAATGCTAGACGTTGTTCGACTTCATTTAAACGCTCGGCATCATATTCCAAGTCATCAAGCACATGTTTAATTTGGTATGCTGCATCCTGAAGTGCATAAAAGCTTGATGTGACCGCTTCCGAAGGCTCTTTAAAATGAGCATCAAGCATCACAATATCTTCAAGCGCATTCATCGCATTGCCGATAAAATCAAGCCCATTCGCATCCCCGGAAATTGCTTCATATGCCATATTCGCCCGCTCAAAAATTTTATGGAAGTTCATGAGGCGAAGACGCTCTTCATTTAACGCCTCCTCTTCATCGATCCGCAGCGCAGCTTGTTCCAGCTCCTGGATTTGGAATTGATATAAATCAATGCGCTGCGCCATCCGCTGCTCGTCCATGCTTAACTCGGCCACTTCTTTTTTTAATTGGCGATATGCTTCATATGCCACATCATATTCATCTTTAACAGCCTGTAACGCAATATGTGCATAATGATCCAATAAGTGAATATGGAATTTTTCATCCATGAGCTCCTGGTTTTCGTGCTGGCCATGAATATCAATCAAACTGCCGCCTATTTCCCGTAAAACAGACAGCGGAACGAGTTTGCCGTTTACCCGGCAAATACTTTTCCCGGAATCGTTTAAATCCCGACGCAAAATAATCGTTCCCTCTTCCGCCTCAATGCCATGTTCTTCTAATTTAGAAAATATCGGATGATAGTTATTGTTCACTTGGAATAATCCGCCCAATTCGGCCTTTTTTTCGCCGTGACGAATAAATTCAGTCGAGCCGCGCCCACCTGCCAAAATATTGACCGCATCAATAATGATGGATTTTCCGGCACCCGTCTCTCCCGTCAATACAGTCAAACCGCCAAAAAAACTAACGGTCAAATCATCAATAATAGCAAAATTTCGAATGCTTAATTCTCTTAACAAACCATTCCACCTCGGTTTACAGCATATCTAATAAGCGATTTTTTATTTCTTCACGATCATCTTCCGTACGGCACATAATTAAAATCGTGTCATCCCCGCAAATAGTCCCCAAAATTTCCGGCCAGTCCAAATGATCCAATAACGAACCGATCGCATTTGCGTTACCCGGCAATGTTTTCATTACTAAAAAATGTGAGGCGCCATCAATCGACACGAATGCATCTGCCAACGAGCGATGCAGCTTTTGAATCGGATTAAAGCGTTGATCGGCTGGTAAACTATATTTATAGCGTCCATCCTGCAACGGAACCTTTACTAAATGCAATTCTTTAATATCACGTGATACCGTTGCCTGTGTGACATTGTATCCTGCGTTTTTTAATTGATCTACTAAATCATCCTGTGTTTCAATTTCATTATTTGTAATAATATCTCGAATACGAATATGGCGTTGTCCCTTATTCACAAAAGTCACCTCATTAAAATAGATAGGAATATATGTATATTTACACTACCATTTGCATAAAAGAAAAACAAGAAAAAACCGTACATACGTTCAAAAATCCCTTTTTATCAACCACTTTCCACTTTTCGAATCAAAAAAAGGGACCGCTTTTCGTATAAATTGTGTGACCAACTATACGAAGCCGTTCCCTTTCAAACCTTTATTTCTTTTTCTTTTTTCGCCACACATAAATAATCATTGCGATGACGATGAAAAATAAGATGAAAAATAAATAGAAACTGTTGCTATCGAGCATATTCGACGTGAATGCCTGGGAAAAGTTTTTTTCCGTTACTTCTGCTTCATTCGTAAAAACTTTTCCTGCATTGCCGTTGACCGCAATTTTCGCATTTTCTCCTAATAGTTTTAAGCTCGTCATAAATTCTTTCGGAGCATATTGATCAGCGTCCCCGATCGCATCCAAAACGACTAAAGCGAAATCTTCATTCCAAGGATTATTTTGGATAAAAGCAAATTGTGATACATTGAAAAATCCATGCTCTGTCAAATCAGGTATATTGTCGTTATAATGGACGACCAACACCTCATCCTGTAATTGTTTATGCTGTTTTTTACCACCTATAAATAGCACATGACCATTTTTCAAATCAGCCTCTGTCACTTTCCCGGACTGTACGAGCGTAATAGTAGGCAATTTATTATTGATTGTAAGTGCTTCATAAACAGCTAAAAGATCGGACCAGCGATATTGCTCCGGCACTACAACCATCACAGATTCATCGCTGTTCGGAAAAGGAAAGAAGCGAAAATTAAATTCTGCCACTGTTTGCTTGTCAACATTGAAATTTATGGCACTTGCTTCATCAATATACACCCATTTTGCCTGATCGGATTGTATACATTGCGTTTTTTCATGCAGACCATTTGCGGCAAGCTGAATGCGCATTAAAGTAGATTGTGTGAAAACCGAACTGCTTAGCGGAACTTCGACAAAAATATCGCCATTTTTATCACGTTTCACTTCACGCAAATCAATGCTGTGCGGCACCTCATTTACGAGGAGCACTAATTCCTCCGATGGATTGTTTTTTTCTGATTGACTCGATTGAATCGTTTCAGAAATTTTCAAATGCAATTGAATACTGGCTTTCATATCGCTGAATGGGTAGTACGGCATATAATAATAATATGTATCCGAACTTGTTTTCCCATAGCCTAATGTCATGCTCGGAATACCCATCGTTTTAAACGCTATTTTATTTCTATCCGTGTTTTCTTGCGATACTGGCATGTTTGTAACCGTTAATCGGCTGCCTTGCAATTGCTTAACAAAGGAATCTTCCGTTAATACACCAATTTTTTCGAATTCCGCATCGTCTTTTCCTGTAATGACAAGCACATTTTTCGAAGCCGATTGCTTTACAGTGATTGGCTGTATAGAAAGAGACAACCCGTCGTCCGCTTTTCCTTTATCGATGAGCTCGTTCAGCCATGCATTTTTGAACTGATTTTCCTGTCCGATTATAACCGTTGCATGGGTAATCATTTTTACTTGCGATTCTTTTAATAGTTTGACTTTGTTGTATGCCGAGCTGCTGGACAAGTAATTTGTCAACTGCAATGCTGCATTAAGCGTTTTTAATGTCGGCTCGTCCGGGACGATAATTTGCGTATTTCTCGTATCAGTCCCGACAAAATAAGCTGGGTATTGGTTTAAGTCCCGCAGCTGTCCATGCACCGTCGCATGAATATCTATAAAGGAGGCGATTTCCAATGTGAGCCAATTCCCGCTTGTATTTTGCTCAACGCAAATCCCCTCTTTCAAAATGCCTGCATATTTAATTGAAATCGTATGGGAACCTTCCTTCAATGCATTGCTTGGCAAAATGACGGCTAATTCCGTTTGCTTTCGGTCAAGTCCTATTGATTGGACCGCCACCCCATCAATTGCTACAGTCAATGAAGAAGGAGCGATCAATAATTGTGAATGATTGAAATACAGTTGCAATTTTTGTCCTTCTGCTTGCTGCGTTTCCAACAGTTCATAGACAAACTCAACTTCCCCTGACTCACCTTCCAATGTCACTTCTTCCGTGAATAAAGGACTTCTTGTCGTTTCGCTTACACCTTCAATCGGCAATTTAACTTCCACTGCCAAGACAGTCGTTTGAAATACAAGAAAAGCGATGAAGCCAAACAACACGCTTAATAAATGCTTCATATTACTTATCCCCCTTTACCGAAAACCGCTCTGTTTTATACCATTTGTGGTCTTCCTTTTTTATGACGCGCTTTATTTCCAAAAACAGTGAGTGCACAACTAAAACAATCCACATTTGCGAATATGTAAAATACATTGCTAATACATACAAAATATTGCGCCACGTAAGCTGGTTACGTTCGATGCTCAATGTAATCATCACTTCAGTCAAAAACAGCAAAAACGCAATAATCCAAAGTACGATCGCTATATTGCCGACCGATAAATTTAAATCAATAAACATATTGACGACAAATATTAAGTTTGACATGATCACACCGAAGAAAAATAAAAAGTATGTGAAGAAAAAATAGAAAATATCAAACATAATGCGCTTTTGCCGCAAGCTAAAAATTTTACGGATAAATTTCAGCACAACATATTGGTTGCCACGAGCCCACCGTGTTCGCTGCTTCCACCAAACACGAAACACTTCCGGCTCCTGCTCCCATGTTATAGCTGCCGGGAAAAATCGTATATGGTAGCCTAAATCATATACCCGAATCGTCAATTCCGTATCCTCTGCCATCGCATTTGCATCCCAGCCGCCTAATTGCTCGATTACACTCCGTCTTATAGCGAAGTTTGTGCCTGGAATTGTCGCAACACCAAACCAAAACCACCGTCCTGCTTGCGCCATCCATTGAAAGCAGATTGTCTCAATGTTAATGAAGTGTGTGAGCCATGTTTTTTTTGCATTTATGACACGGAACTTCCCGACCATTGCTGCCGCTTTATCATCATTGACAAGCCCCATCACTAAATACCATAACGCATCCTTTTCCGGTGTATTGTCCGCATCATATACAACGACAATATCCCCTGAAGAATTTTGCAGCGCATAGTTTAAGGCAGTCGCCTTCCCGCGGCCTTTTAAAGGGTCCTCTGTTTCGATTACACGCAAAAACGGAAAATCTTTTACAAACGATTCGCCTATTTCCTTCGTCCGGTCGCTGCAATTATCGCAAATCAGTATAATTTCCAGCCGGTCTTTCGGATAATTAAGACGGACCATCGCCTTTAATGTTTGCGCAATAACCATTTCTTCGTTATGTGCGGGAATAAAAACAGAAACTTTCGGCACTTGCGGCAGCGCGCGCAGTTTTTTATCCCATGTCGGTATTTCCTGCCGGTATCGTTTGTAGTGCAGATAGCCGCCTTGTGCAAGAAACATATGATAGAGCAACATAATCCAAATTAGAAATAGCGACGTATAAAATAGGATATTTGCCATTATGTTCTCTCCTCAAATAAATTTTTTCGATAGCGCAATCTTAAAAAGAAAATATTGCCTGTAAACAAGATGACAAAGGCGATTGGCAAAAAGACAAGCACCCATAAAATAATTTCCAGTGGACGGTCACGGAATCTCCATTTCAGTTCGTCAATTGTTGTCCAGCTTGATTGCACTTTATAAATACCTTCTTCATTTTCGATTTGAAATTTATCGGTTTGTATATGGAAGGGTTCTTGCTGAAAATCATACCACTGCATATTGGGGACATTTTCAAAAGTCGAAAGAATCGCCGATAAAGTGGACAGTTCGTCATACATTGAAAACGTAGTGCTTAAAACGGCATTGTCCACTTGCATAATACGGCCGATTTCATTTTTCATCGCCAACAATGGATCATCATAATTATACTGCGGAGCGCTTAATGTAATAGGAAATAACTTTTGACGATTCAGTAAGATTGGCTCGCTAATGAAAAAGGGACCCTGTTTTTCAATCGAGGCGTCGTCGGATAATGAAAGCTTCCCGAAAAATGTAGACGTATAATCGGCCATTTCCAAATAATCCGCTTGCAATAAGCGATCATTTTGACTGTAAAAAGCAGCCGGAAATAAATCTTTCTGCACCAATATTTGAATCGCGGTCGAAAAATTGCTTTTTCCTATTGAACTGGCATGCTGCCCATTTGATTGTGACACCGTTAGCCCTGAAACGTGGTCAAAATCAGCAAAAGCTTGCTCCGTATCGACCGCTATTCCTTCATCATTATTCGCATTTATACCATAATCGATATAATCATTGACGACAATGATAGCCCCTTGCCGCTGGAGTTCAGCCAATAACCGCACAAGCGGCTCCGAATCGGACAATGCGGCACTCTTATTCGATTCATCATTCATATAAATCGATGAAACACTTAAAACGAGTGGAATATTTCTATCGATGAATTCATTCGCTACTTCTGTTAGTTTTTCAGTATCGGTCAATGGATTTATATGTTCAACTACAATATATGAAGGATGCGAGAGGTCCTCATACTTTTCACTATATAAATTGAATAAACCATTCATTAAAATTTGGGCTTCCAGCTCAGTGTAATGCTCCAAAAAAAGTGCCCGGTGCTCATTATGCTGCACGATTAACGGCACTTCTTCATTGTAGCCTTTCGCATATTGCAATACTTGTGAACTTGAATCGATTTGCACATGACGCAGCATGTACAGCTTATGTAAAGTCATATTTGCGATTGTATGAACTGGAATATAGCTTTTGCTCTCCCAATCCGGAAATTGTGGCGCAACTTTAAAAAACTGCCCTAGCGCAATCACTGGCCCATTATAGTTCGCCAAATTTTGCTGTAAAACAGCATGTTCTGAAGTGGCCGCATTTCGGGTATAGCCAACAACTACATCTGATTGAATCGGACCCTCTTCCGCCTCTTCAAATGATTGCATGATGACTTCATCAAAAAGCCCGCTTAAATTCGCTTCAATCAATCGAACGGTTGCGTATTCCTGCTCGGTGTTCGCTTCATATATAAAAGTGACGGCTCCCGTTTCATGTGAGCCTTTTGCATCTATGCTATGCGGGAATATACTGATGAACATGCAAAGTGACAATATAGTAATAACGGCTTTACATCGCATAAAAAACAATCTCGCTTTCCAAGTCGGCCATTAATGTATCGTAATCGATATTTTCCATATCGCTATTGCATTCTTCAAAGCTCATATGGAAAGTGAGCGTCACTTTTTTGCCGTTCAATAGTTCATGTTCTTGTAAACCGTTTGATAGATTATCAATAATGATTTCGATTGATGTTTTTTTCGTCTCGATTAGTAAAAGCGCAAAACGATTATTATCAAGCCTAAACTTTCTGTCGGTCGTTCTTACAAGACTGTTCACTCTATTTCCGATGCATTTTAAAAGATGCTGTACTTCCTTGTGACCATACACTTGCTGAAATTCCTCAAAATAATCGATTTGAAACAGCAATATTGTGAATCTGCCGCCATGGCGATTAATCCTGCTCAATTCCCTTTTCACTTCAACTTCCATCCTTTGCGCCGAATCGAACGATGTATCCACATCAATCGAAACAAATTGCTGCAGATCATTTTGCAATTTGGCATTTTGCTTCATTAATCCTGTTATTTTTTCCTGAATGGAGCCTGTCAGCAATATGGAGACAATCAAGATGACTCCGAACTGAAGAAATTGATCGACCGTAATCGTTTGCCAGCTGCCGATTAAAGCTGTTCCCGATTGCAGGAGCAAAATCGTTCCCGCGCAAAAAATGATGAACAAACTAAAAATCAGTCCGCCAAGTGTACCTGTAAAGAGTGTGACAGCAATAACAATTATTAATAATACGACGAGTAATAATTGCTCTATTTTATCCGTATCAATAATATATAAAAATATCGACTGAATACAAACTAAACAGAGCATCTGGATTAATAAAATGGTTTTATTATTATTTTTCATTGCCAGTACCTGCCTCTGCCAGTAATGGGAGTATATTATCAAAAAAATGCGTTTGTCGGGTTGACATATCTATATAGCCTCCGAAATATTCGCTTTTACTATCATTTACTTTCAATTGCTCCATATTCAAAAGCAGCTGCTGTGCAAGTTTTTGTTCACCTGCACGTTCCATCGCCATATAGGCTAATGCGTAAACAGCAGGTGATTCATAGTCGACTGTGAATTGTTTGCTTTCGGCATCGATGCGGCCATATAGCTTGCCATGCTCTGTCAGCATTTGCTTCGTAAAGCTGATTATTTCCTCTATCGGTATACCGGCAAGAATGCGGTGGTACGCTATGTAATATTGATCGATGAGATTGACTTCCCGATCATATTCAAACCGGTGCTCCAACGGATAAAAACGCTGTGCATATAACCCGCTTTGCATCGGTATTTCCTTCAGCAAATTCAAATTTACAGTTGCTTGCTCAGCGGTCAATAACTTTTCCTGCTGCAAAAACAAAATGGCTCCCGGATCTAAATACGATAATGTAAGAACATCATTTGAGGATGTCCCATCATAAAAATCAATAAAAGTTCCATCCTTTAATTGAAAAGCGACGATGCTTTTCCCAATCGCTTTCGCCAGATTTTTGTATTTTTTCTTATCCCACATTTCGCCCGCTTTATTCAATGCTGCCATTATGCGAAAATCATCAATTAACGCATTCGTTCGCGACGCTTGGCCATCGGAATAACGCCAGGAAATTAAGGAATCGTCTGTAATAAAGTGATTCGTTAATATTTTTACTTGCTCTTCAAAACGTTGCTGATCGCCAATCTTAAGTAAATACTGCATCCAAAGACCAATCGATTCTGATAAATAAACATTTTTATTTTCGCTTAAATCTGTTTGAAGCCATCCTTGTTCAATCAAATATGTATCGATAAATCGAGCGTTTGATGGTAATGGTTGGAAATTAGGCTCTTCCTTTTGGCAGGAAGCGAGGAATAGTATGAGCAGGAGAAATAGAGATAATTCGGAAAGTTTATATATCACACTTAAGTCATCCTCTAAGTTTCATATTGTCTATAAATTATACTATATAATTAATTAGAATAGTTCAATGGAAATTATATTTATTTCAGGAATATAAAAAAAGAACCGTTTTTAGTATTTTATACCCAAAAACTCAATAACTAGTTTCATATAGCTTTTGCGAAAATAATCATGACAAAAAAGCTATGTTAAAAGTTGCTTTGGCTTTTAACACAGCTTTTCCATCATTTTAAATTTCGATGTGCTTCTTCGACAATTCGGCCAAAATCCGTAAAGGCATCCACTTGCTCTCCGTCATGCGGATTGTACAGATGGAATAAAAATTCAATATTGCCTTCTCCGCCTGTTATTGGGGAATAGGACGCATCTTTTACAATAAAACCAAGCTCTGTCGCCATTTTTGCGGTTTCTTCCAAAACAGCCAGATGAACTTTCGGCTCACGGACAATACCTTTTTTCCCTACGTTTTCCCGACCTGCCTCAAATTGCGGCTTTACAAGGGCCATTACATCTCCGCCCTGCAGCAAAACCGTTTTCAAAACCGGCAGAATAAGAGATAAGGAAATAAACGAAACATCTATTGTCGCGAAATTCGGCAAGCCCTCCACTAAATCTTCTGGCTTTGTATAGCGGAAATTCGTTTTTTCCATAACGGTTACACGCTCATCCGAACGAATTTTCCATGCAAGCTGATTGGAGCCGACATCTAATGCATAGCAATGCAGCGCCCCATTTTGCAGCGCACAATCCGTAAAGCCGCCTGTTGATGAACCAATATTCCAGCATAAGCTTGCCTTCCACGGCCATATCAAAAATTTCAAGCGCCTTTTCGAGCTTTAGTCCGCCGCGTGATACATATTTTAATTGCGAGCCTTTTACCTGGAGCGGGGCATCAATCGAAATTTTCTCGCCTGCTTTGTCAATGCGGACCTCATTTGAAAAAACTAAACCCGCCATGATGGACCGTTTAGCCTTTTCGCGTGTTTCGCATAAACTGCGCTCAACAAGCAATACATCCACTCGTTCTTTTTTTTGCTTAGTCATTCTCCATTAAACCCTATCCGACTGTTTTTTCGGTACGAGCTGTGTAATGCGTCTCACCGCTTCTTCAGCCGTCACGTTTATTTCTTCCAATAATAAATCTACTTCCCCATGCTCTATAAACTCATCAGGAATACCAATTCGATCGATTTGTATATTGCGGTATTGCTTATCAAACGCAAATTCTAATACCGAACTGCCGAAACCGCCTTGCAGCATTGTTTCTTCAATCGTTAAAATCGGTAAATTCGCCTGCATAATTTCATGCAGCATCTCCTCATCCATTGGCTTGATGAAGCGCGCATTCACAACACGAACGGAAATGCCTTGTGCAGCCAATTGCTCAGCAGCATGCAATGCCATTGGGATCGTCGTGCCGAATGTTAAAATCACCGCATCTGTTCCTTCACGCAATACTTCCCATGATCCGATTGGAAGAGCTTTCATTTCCGCATCCATCTCTATCCCTAAACCGTTGCCGCGCGGGTAGCGAAGTGCGATCGGACCATCATTGTACTCAAGCGCTGTTTTTACCATATGCTGTCCTTCATTTTCATCTTTTGGCATCATTAATACGATGTTTGGTATGTGACGCAAAAATGAAATATCAAATACCCCTTGATGTGTTTCTCCATCCGCTCCAACCAATCCTGCACGGTCAATGCCGATAAATACATTCAGATTCGGGCGTGCGATATCATGCAGCACTTGGTCATAAGCGCGCTGTAAAAATGTTGAATAAATCGATAAAAACGGTTTCATATGCTGTGTTGCAAGACCTGCTGCCATCGTTGTCGCATGCTGTTCTGCAATCCCGACATCAAAGAAACGATTCGGGAAGTCCTTCTGAATCCCTTCAAGCTTCGATCCTACTGGCATTGCCGGGGTGATCGTTACAATGCGATTATCTTCCTTCATGCATTTACGCACAGATTCCGCTATTAAGCTGCTCCATGCAGGACCTTTTGTGGAAGATTTCACGAAGGCACCCGTTTCCATTTTATATGGACCTGTGCCATGCCAAGTACCGATTGTATCGTCTTCCGCAGGTTTGTAGCCTTTACCTTTTTTCGTAATGACATGAACTAAAACAGGACCTTGCACTTTTTTCGCATAGTCCAATGTTTTCTCCAATGACTCAAAATCGTGGCCGTCAATCGGACCTAAATATTTGAATCCTAATTCCTCAAAGAACACACCTGAAACAACTAAATACTTCAAGCTGTCTTTCACACGTTCTGCAGTAGCAGCCAGCTTATCGCCAACCATCGGAATTTTGTGTATTAATGATTCCAAATCTTCCTTCGCACGCGAATATTCCTTAGCCGTACGCAGTCGTCCTAAAACATCATGCAATGCCCCAACGTTCGGTGCAATCGACATTTCGTTATCGTTTAAGATGACGATCATATTCGTTTTTTCATGGCCGATATGATTGAGTGCTTCAAGTGCCATCCCGCCAGTCAGTGCACCATCACCGATTATCGGAACAACAAAGTTTTTGTCCCCTTTAATATCTCTCGCTGCAGCCATACCCATCGCTGCAGATAAAGATGTGGAACTATGCCCTGTTTCCCACATATCATGCTCGCTTTCAACAAGCTTCGGGAAACCGCATAGCCCCTTGAACTGGCGTAATGTATCAAATTGACTTGCACGGCCTGTTAAAATTTTGTGGACATATGCTTGGTGTCCGACATCCCATAAAAATTTATCCTTTGGACTGTTAAAAGCTTTATGCAATGCAATCGTCAGCTCAACAACACCTAAGTTCGGGCCGATATGACCACCTGTTATCGAGCATTTTTCGATCAGAAAAGCGCGAATATCTCCGGCTAGCGCTTCAAGTTGCTTTTTATTCAAGTCTTTCAAAAAGGATGGACTAGAAATTTTCGTTAAATCCATCTCATCCACACACCTTTTCATCAGTTTATTCACCATTGTGATTTTTCTATTATATCAATGTACAACCCAAGACAAAAGTTTAACACATTTTAGTTACTACGTCTCACAATATACTGTGCAAATTGTTGAAGTAATGACGTATCCGTGTCAATTTTCCGCAATGCTTCAATCGCCAAATGATAATGTTCATCCAGCTTACGTTTTGCACCATCCAATGTAAGTAATGCAGGGTATGTACTTTTTTCGCTTGCAACATCTTTTCCAGCTGTTTTCCCTAGCTGTTCCGAAGTTCCTTCAATATCTAAAATGTCATCCTGGATTTGAAATGCTAAACCGATATGATGCGCATACTCTACTAACGCTTTGCGATCCGCCCCGCTTGCGCCTGCCAAAACGGCGCCCGATTCGATGCTAAAACGCAGTAATGCCCCTGTTTTATTTACATGAACCGTTTCAAGCTCCTGTAAATTCAATAAACGTTTTTCCCCGTCCATATCCAGAATTTGCCCGCCGACCATTCCTTCAGCACCCGCGGCAATGCTTAATAAGTTCACAAGTTCAATTCGCTTTTCTGCAGAAATCGTATCCATTCTTGCGATGACCCCGAATGCGATTGTATTTAATGCGTCTCCTGCCAATGTCGCCAATGCTTCACCGTATACGACATGGTTTGTAGGCTTTCCTCGGCGTAATTCATCATCATCCATGCAAGGTAAGTCGTCATGGATCAACGAATATGTATGAATCATTTCAACAGCCGAGCCAACCGTGTAGCTTGCTTCAAGAGATTGTTTATACATTTCGCAAACCGCTGAGACAAATAACGGGCGAATTCGCTTTCCTCCCGCTTTCAAAGAATAGAGCATTGATTCTTTCAAATGGTCAGGTGCCTGAATTTTTTCAACAAGTCCGTACATTGTTGCTTCCACTTGCGGAATATTACGGGCAATAAATTGCTTTAATGCGTTTTCCATTAGTTAGTCTTCCCCATTTCCTTGTTGGAAAGCTTTCTTTTCACCATCTTCTCCAACGATTGAAATTAATTGCTGTTCTGCATTTTGCAGTGTATCATGACAAAGCTTTGAAAGTTCCATGCCTTTTTTATAAAGATCGATCGCTTCTTCCAACGGGACATCTCCTTGTTCAAGCTTTCGCACAACTTCTTCTAATTCCGTCATTGCAGTCGCAAATGTTGGTTTTGTCATTTCGGTTCTCCTTCCTTTTGCTCCTGTTTTTTCGTAACTTCCGCCTCAACGAATCCATCATGGAATGTTACATGAATAACGTCTCCCTTATTCAGCTCACGGATTGATTTTACTACTTTTTCTTCTTTATATGCCACGCTAAAGCCTTTGCTCATCAGACTAAGAGGGTTGAGGGCTTCCAACATGCGCAGTTGATTCGTGAACATTACTTTACTTTTCGCGAGCTCCTGCTGCATCACATTCGTTAATTGTTCTGTGCGATGCGCCAATTGCTGTTTCGCCGCTGTCAATTGGTGCAGAGGCGAATATAATTTCATTTTGCTATCGATTGTTTGCAGCTTTGATTTTTCGTTCATCATATAAAGCTTTGCTGCATTTTGCAGCGCGGAATCCATCTGCACAAGCCTTTCAATAAAAGGACGATATAATCGCTCAGGTGTTGCAAGCGGATACGAATTTCGCAATTTCGTTAAGCGGTTGCGCTCAAAATTCAGACGTGACGTCATCATTTGATGCATTATTGACTGGTGGTGCAAAATTTGCTGATAAAGCTGCTGCTGGTTTGGTACTGCCAATTCCGCCGCCGCTGTTGGCGTAGGCGCGCGCAAATCCGCGACAAAATCGGCAATCGTCGTATCTGTTTCATGACCGACTGCACTAATAATCGGAATGCGGCTCTCAAAAATGGCGCGTGCAACAATCTCTTCATTGAACGCCCATAAATCCTCGATCGACCCGCCGCCGCGTCCGACGATCAGCACATCGCATAGAGCATGCCGATTCGCCAAATAAATATTTTCTGTTATGTTTGGAGCCGCGCCAGCACCTTGCACAAGTGTCGGATAAATTAATATTTCCGCCTGTGGATAGCGACGTTTAATCGTCGTGCATATGTCCCGGATTGCAGCACCGGTTGTAGCTGTTAATATACCAATCGTTTCCGGGAATTGCGGAATGGGCTGCTTAAAATCGTCGTTGAATAAACCTTCCTTCTGCAAACGTTCCTTTAGTTGATTAAAGGCGACGAACAGCCCGCCAATACCATCCGGCTCCATCGTTTGAGCATATAATTGATACACGCCACTCGCTTCATATACATTAACATCCCCGCGAATAAATACTTTCATCCCTTCTTCAGGCTTAAATGAAAGTTTCGAAGCCTGTGTACGAAACATTGTTGCGGTAATACGTGCACTGTCGTCTTTCAATGTAAAGTAAATATGTCCCGAGCTATGCAGTTTCACGTTCGAAAGCTCCCCCGTTACATATACATCACGTAAATGCGGATCGGCATCGAATTTTCGCTTAATATATTTTGTTAATGCTTTCACGGATAAATAGGAAGTCGATGTCATAAACGTATTTGCTCCTTCACGGTGGTTTTTATGTTTTACTGCTGTTTAGGAAAAACAGCTTTTGCGCCAAATAGTGTAAATATATATTTTTTCTTATGTATGGTTCGTTGAAATCCTATACTTTCTTATCCATCAAGCTAAAAATCACGATTTTGATCTACATCAAAATCGTGATTTTTGAAGTTAGATTATTTCGCTTGACGTTCTAACTCTTTTTCAGCTGCCTGTACGGTATTTTCAAGCAGCATCGTAATCGTCATTGGACCGACGCCGCCTGGTACTGGGGTGATATGTGAAGCGATCCCTTGCACATCATCAAAATTCACGTCACCACATAAACGATTGTTCTCATCTCGGTTTATTCCTACATCGATGACAACAGCGCCTTCTTTAATATGTTCACTCGTAATGAAGTTTGCTCGTCCAACAGCAGCAATTAAAATATCCGCCTGCTTTGTATATGACGGCAAATCAGGTGTCTTGGAATGTGTATATGTAACGGTTGCATCTTTTTGCAATAATAATTGCCCCATTGGTTTACCGACAATATGGCTGCGGCCAACAATGACTGCGTGTTTTCCTGCAACATCAATTCCTGAATGTTCCAGCAGTTTCATCACTCCATAAGGCGTACATGGCAAGTATGTATCTTGTCCCAACATCATTTTCCCGACACTTACCGGTGAAAAGCCATCTACATCTTTCGCCGGGGAAATGGTCTGAATCACTTTATGTTCATCGATATGCTGCGGTAATGGGAGTTGAACAAGAATACCGTGAATATCTGGACGATCATTCAATTCACGAATTTGTTGTAGTAAAGCTTGTTCTGAAATATCTTCCGGAAGTTTAACAAGTTCTGAAAACATTCCAATTTGCTCGCAAGACTTTTGCTTGTTTGCAACATAAGTTTTAGAAGCTGGATTGTCCCCTACTAATATGACCGCCAAACCAGGTGTTACCCCTTTTGCTTTAAGTGTTTGCACACGGGCAGCGACTCCTGTTCGAATTTCTTGACCGATTTCTTTACCATTAATAATTGCACTTGACATGTTGTTGCTCCTTCCAGTGATTACGACAATTTGGAAGGTTGCCATATATGCTGCAAATCCACGATAATCAACGCATCAAATTGCGGCAACCTGCCAATTTAAATCTTCATATATTAATCTTCATAGACTTGAATACATTTATTGATTTGATTGCTCAGTAAATTTCGAAAGTACGCCATTGACGAATTTGCTTGATTTTTCATCACCAAATGTTTTGGAAAGCTCGATTGCTTCGTTCATTACCACTTTGTTTGGTGTTTCCGTATCATACAGCAATTCGTATACGGCTAAACGTAATATAGTTCTCTCAATTTTTGGTAGACGATTTAAAGTCCATTTTTCTAGTTTTTGCTCTAGCGCTGCGTCAATTGCTTCCAAGTTATCAGTTGTCCCGTGAACTAATTGCTCTAAAAAGGCATTCGATTTTTGTTCTTCTTCAAGAACGTGACCAATCGCCTCTTCTGCCGATAGTTCTGTGCTGTCTAACTGAAACAAAGCTTGTAACGCTTTTTGGCGCGCCTCAGTTCGTTTCATAAATTAAAGCTCTCCTTCATAAGTAGCATTACTTGTTATCATAGCATATTTTCGTTGTCATAGCACAGTTTGAATGAAAATTTTCGGTCGTTAAAAGAGAATTGCATATTCTGCGGAAAAATGGTGGAATTTGCAATAAAAAGCGACATGTTCGAGTTTTGCAACATGTCGTTCTTCTAATTAACCGCATAAAAGTTTCGGCTACGGCTTAATTGTTTTGAAGCGGAATCATGAGAGTCCCTGTTTCCCGCTTGCTATTTTCCGTTCCGGGGAATTCGAATAAATACGTTATTTGTTCTGACGATTCTTTTAATACGAAAAATTGGAAATGCTCCATGTTTTGCAGAAAATATTTAATGTCCTGCATCGCCATGAGCTCGCCTACCGCTTCATAATGACCTAGTGCTTGCTTGAAATAGGCGGTAATTAATGTTAAATCTTCTTCATTTGCTAAGCGAATATAATCTTTACTCATATATTAAAAAACTCCTCAACTAGACTGTGTAATATTATAGCATATTTTCATATATGTGAGGAAAATACCCAATACTAGAGGAAATCGCCTATTTGAATGCTTGTGCGGCTTTTACCGCTTTATGCCACCCCGCAAATAATGTTTCCCGTTTTTGCTCTTCCATTTTCGGCTCAAACTGATTATCCAGCTGCCAATGCTGCTGCACTTCGTCAAGGTTTTCCCAAAATCCGACTGCAAGACCAGCTAAATATGCCGCTCCGAGTGCTGTCGTCTCATTTACGGATGGGCGCTCTACAGGCACATTTAAAATATCGGCTTGGAACTGCATTAAAAAATCGTTCATTACCGCTCCGCCATCGACACGCAATTTTTTTAAATCAATCCCTGAATCGGATTCCATCGCTGAAAGCACATCTCTCGTTTGATAAGCCAGCGATTCTAATGTCGCGCGGATAAAATGCTCCTTCGATGACCCACGCGTTAATCCGAATACAGCCCCACGCACTTCACTGTCCCAATACGGTGTACCTAGACCAACGAAAGCGGGAACGACATATACACCATCCGTATCTTTTACTCTAGCTGCATATGCTTCACTTTCAGCAGATTTTCTGAACATCCGGAGCCCATCACGCAGCCATTGTATCGCCGAGCCTGCGACAAAAATACTTCCTTCCAGCGCATAAGTTACTTTCCCGTCATAGCCCCATGCAATCGTCGTAAGCAGTCCATGCTCTGATTTCACCGCTTCTTCTCCTGTATTCATGAGCATGAAGCAACCCGTACCGTACGTATTTTTCACCATTCCCTTTTCATAGCAAGCTTGACCGAATAAAGCTGCCTGCTGATCTCCGGCAATGCCCGCAATCGGCACTCGATGCCCGAAGAAATGATTTCCCGCAATTTCCCCGTAAATCTCGGAGGATGGCTTCACTTCCGGGAGCATCGATTGAGGGACCCCTAAAATCTCCAATAGCTGTTCGTCCCATTTCAATTCATAAATATTATACATCAATGTACGGGATGCATTTGAGTAATCAGTTACATGCACAGCCCCTTCTGTTAACTTCCAAATAATCCATGTGTCAATGGTGCCGAATAGAAGATTTCCCGCTTCCGCCTTTTCGCGTGCACCTTTCACATTGTCCAATATCCACTTTACTTTCGTACCCGAAAAATAGGCATCAATGAGCAAGCCGGTTTTTTTGCGAAATAATTCATCATAGCCCTCTTCTTTTAAATTATCGCAAATTTCGGCTGTTTGGCGTGATTGCCAAACGATTGCATTATAAACGGGTTCACCTGTGTTTTTATCCCATACAACGGTCGTCTCCCTTTGATTTGTAATGCCTATCCCTTCAATTTGCGTCGCTTTGATATTTCTTTCGGATAACACTTTTGCGATGACCGATAAAATGGAACTCCATATTTCCTTCGCATTATGCTCGACCCAGCCCGAATTAGGGAAATATTGCTTAAACTCTTGCTGGGCAGTATAGACAATATCCCCTTTTTTATTGAATAAAATGGCACGCGAGCTTGTCGTACCTTGATCTAACGCCATTATATATTTTTCCATTATGTGATCTCCTTTGCAACGGATTTTGGGTTTGCAACAAACGCTGCTATACAAATTATGATGAATAGTGCAGCAAAAATCCAAAACATCATTGTACTTTCCCCTAAAAAGAATTGTTTATAAAATAACGCGCCTGTTGTCCCTCCGATAATCGGTCCAATGACAGGCACAAACGCATACGACCAGTCAGAATCCCGCTTATTCGGAATCGGCAATAAAAAATGGGCGATGCGCGGGCCTAAATCACGCGCTGGATTAATCGCATAGCCAGTCGGGCCACCTAAACTCATGCCGATTGCGATGACAAGTATGCCGACAAGCAATGGATTGATGCCGTCTGCTAACGTATTGCCGCCTAAAGCTAGTATCCCAAGCAGTAATATGAATGTTCCTATCATCTCAGTGACAATATTCGATAATGGATGGCGAATCGCTGGAATCGTCGCAAAAACGGCTAATTTCGCATCCGCATCTTCTGTTTTTGGCCAGTGCGGCAAATATGCAAAATACACGACTATAGCTCCGACTACTGCCCCGATCATTTGGGCAAGAATATACATCGGAACATCGGCCCATGCAAATTGCCCGATTGTGGCAAACGCAATCGTTAAAGCCGGGTTTAAATGGGCGCCGCTTATTCCCCCCACTGTATAAGCGGCGATTGCAACGGCGAAGCCCCAGGCAATCGTAATGACGACCCAGCCTCCATTTTCGCCTTTGGAAAATTTCAGCAAAGAGCTTGCGACAACACCACCGCCCAAAATAATTAAAATCATCGTTCCTACTAGTTCCGCCAAAAAAGTCGACATTCATTTCGCCTCTTTTCTCTAGGATATTGTTACGTCTTTTAGTGCATGTTCCAATTGCTGCATATGCTGCTGTTTTTGTTGTTCGTCCCATTTTAAATATTTAGCCATTTCTTCCAATACGAGGACTTTATACTGTCTTACATAATGAATATTAAATAGCAGCGCACCTGTACGGCGGATAAAAAAATCAGCCGGTGTACATGCACATTCGTCATTCATCGCATAGTAGAGCTGGCCATAAACAATCGGAGGCAAATCTCCTTTAGCATGTGAAATATAATCAAACACTTTATCTACATTTGTGCCGTAGAATTTCGCTAAATATCGGCTCTCCTCCTCCGTTAAGCCGAGCTGCTGCCCAGTAATCGTCCGTTTAGCGACAAAGCGATCGAAAAATTTAGAGCCGCTCATTTCCCCTCCGGAAATCGGGAGGTGCTTTGTGATCGATTTGCCGTATGTTTGCTGAAATTGGTCGTTCAATTGTTTCACGACAAGATCCACTATTTTTTCCGCCATTTTCCGGTAGCCTGTCAGTTTTCCGCCTGCAATCGTAATAAGTCCGCTTTCCGATTGCCAAATTTCGTCTTTCCTTGAAATTTCAGAGGGGCCTTTTCCTTCTTCATGGATAAGCGGCCTTACCCCTGCCCATACCGATTCAATTTTTTCTTCCGTAAGCTGCAACTGCGGGAACATATAATGGATTGCATCTAAAATATATTGGCGATCCTCCTGTGTCACCTTTAACTCTTTTGGATCCCCCTCATAAAAAGTATCTGTCGTCCCTACATATGCTTTTCCGTCACGGGGAATCGCAAAAATCATCCGGCCATCTTTTTCTGTATCGAAATAAATGGCCTGCTGCAACGGAAAATCATCCTCATCAAAAACGAGATGCACGCCTTTTGATAAAATAAGATGCTTATTATCCAGCTCCCCGTCCAGTTTTCGAACTTCATCCACCCATGGCCCTGCTGCATTGACTACTCTCTTTGCGCGAACAGCATATTGTTCCCCTGTCAGCTGATCTTCCACCGTCACTTTTGAAAACGCTAAATTATCCGCTTCAAACCCGACTACCTTCAAATAATTCATCGCAACCGCCCCATTGGCAACAGCTGCTTTCATGACTTCAATTGTAAGTCGCGCATCATCTGTACGGTATTCAACATAAACACCGCCGCCGAGCAAACCGTCCTTTTTAATAAGCGGCTCACGGGCAATCGTTTCGTCAGCGGACAGCATAAAGCGTCTTTCGCCTTTTTTTACATTTGCTAAAATATCGTATACTTTCAATCCGAGCGCTGTCGTAAACGAACCAAATGTCCCCCCTTTATGAAAAGGAAGCAGCATCCATACAGGTGTTGTCACATGCGGTCCATTTTCATAAACTATAGCCCTTTCACGACCCAGCTCTGCCACCTCTTTTATTTCGAACTGCTTCAAATAACGCAAGCCGCCATGCACAAGCTTTGTCGAACGACTGCTCGTTCCTTCGGCAAAGTCCTGCATTTCCGCCAAACCTACCTTTAAACCGCGTGTTGCTGCATCAAGCGCAATACCAGCACCTGTAATCCCGCCACCAATAACAAAAAGATCAAACGTTTCTTCCTGTAATATTTTTTTCACACGATCTCGTCCAGCTGCAGAAAAATTTCCCACACCGTTCCCTCCTTACCTAATAGCACTGTTAGTCTATACCCTATTTTCCCCATGTTCGTAAACGTAAATTCATAAAAGTTTGGAAAATTAAGAAGATATTCGTTTTTTAACGATATAATGTGTAATCAAATGCTTTACTTCGTCAAAACACTTATTCATGCCTAAAAATAAAAATAAAAAAACCGAGCTTTATCGGAAAATAAGCTCGGTTGCATATTCATATTATTCTGCGTCTTTTGCCGTTTCGAACTGAATACCTGTAATGTGGATGTTCACTTCACTCGTTTCGATTGCTGTCATATTCAAAATCGCTTGTCGAATCGTCGTTTGCACTTCTTTTGCCACTTTCGGGATCGCAAAGCCATATTTTACTGTGCAAAAAACATCAATGACAATATTGCCCTCTTCGGACATTGCCGATTTGATGCCTTTTGAATGCACTTTCTTACCGAAACGCTCTGCTACTCCAGATGCAAAATTCCCGCGAGTCGCGGCAATTCCTTCCACCTCTGTCGCCGCAATACCTGCGATCACTTCAATTACTTCCGGCGCAACTTCAATTTTCCCCAACTCTTCTTTGCCAACGGGTGTTGGTTGTACGAATGCTACTTGTTGTTTCTCAGCCATTTGCGATACATCCTCTCTTATGTAAACTCATGGATTTCTAACACTTGTTACTTTAAATCCTTATGTTCAGTATACTACAATTATGCGCTTCATGTAGGATGGAAGCGCCTTTTTTTACTATTTAAGCCGTTCCCTTTAATCGCTCCAACCAAATTGCCCTAAGTTTGGATCGACCAATTTTATATCATATTCTTCGCAATAATGCTTTGCAACAAACAAAATATCTTGTCGCACTTGCAGCATGAGTTCTGTGTCATTTGTATCAACAAAATAACGGATGAGGATGCGGCAACTATTTGGTCTTAATTCATCCATCGCAACATGAATGACTTTTTTCATAGTTTTCGGATGAAGTGCGATTTGTTCCCGCAAAGTTTCCACGAATTTTACGATCATTTCCTCGCTGTTTTCATTGGACACATACAGGAAATGCTCAACTTTCCGCTGTGTGCGCTTTGATAAATTGTAAATTGGGCGATTTACTAAATAAGAGTTCGGCACATATACCGTCCCTTGATCAGATGTTTGGATAAGCGTGCTTCGTAAATTTATATCCTCTATCGTGCCATCGATTTTCTCATCGCCGGTCATAACCCAATCACCAATTTGAAACGGCTTATCAAGTGCAACACTCATCCCGCCGAAAATATGGGCGAGCGTATCGCGAATCCCGAAAGCCAATGCCACCCCTGTCAATCCTATAGCCGTTAAAAAGCCGTTTAAATTAAAATTCCACAATGACGCAATCGTAAACATTGCGATAATCATCACTGCCACTTTACTGATCCGCAGGAAAAACGGCGTTAAAATGTCCTGGTCTTTCCCTGTTTCAAACCGATTGGGATTTTTCAAATAGAAGCCGAGCACATCATAAAGCGCTTTAAATGCAAAAAACACATACACTGAATCAATGTATACAGCTAGCTTTGCATTATCGAATAGCCAAACCTCCACCAATAACGATGCCGCCACGACAATCAAACTGAAAATAAGCGCGTTGCGAACGGAGGGATAAACATTCTTCGTTATATCGCTCATGACCGGATGATTTTTCTTATCCAATAAATCCGCTAACTTAAATATCAATGGTCGGACAACGAATCGAATGATAAGCAAGCCGACGACTATGATTCCAATGGCGGTAAATCCATCTGCCAATGTCGGTACAGTAACGGATGGGATGAGCCATTTAATCGATTCCCACATAACTTCACCTTCTTTACTACTTTGCGAAAAAAATCATACCATGTGTTTATATAAATTGACTATATCCCTCATGCTTTTTGTATTTTATACTTTTCGCATTGCGTAATAAGACGATGAAGATGCTCTGCGGTTTCAAGTCAATAATATTACAGAAGAATGTATAAAAAATCGTTTATTTACCACGAGAAATTTTGAAGCGTTCCTGCTTGCGGACAATATTGTCCAAACAAAATTTGTTACAACTCTTATTACGCATGGCAAACAGCAAAACCGAAGCTCATTATTGCGCAATGAAAAAGGGGCATGGCGTATGTTTTTCCATCAAGGAATATAAAAAACTAAAAGCTGCCCCGATTAAGAGCAGCACTTGATCAGCCATTTCCGATTTGCTGGCTGCCGACGCATCACCTTTCCAATGATTCCATGTAATGTTGTGAAGTAGTGATTGCGATTGTCAGCTTATTATCTTTAAAAATTGATTTGATTAAAAATGGTGCCCCGCTCGTGTTTTGGAATTTAAAATCGAGCGAGCCGTATGCAACGGTTGCATCCCTGCCTGTAGGTACATAGCCGATATTCAAGGAATGATGATGCCTTTCCGTTATGCGGATACGCAGTTGATCAACCGCATTGAACAACGTAGAAGATGTTTGGCAAATTCCCCCGCCAATCCCCATCACCAGCTCCTTATTAATAATTTCCGGTGCAGGTTGATAGCCTTTCTCCACCGTTCTTTCCCCGACCATTATATTAAAGGAAAAATAATCGCCATCGCCAACCAATGTATTATGAAGGGCATTTGCGGAAAGCCTGATGTTTTCGCTTCTTCCACTTTCCGATGAATTGAAATAAGTCGTGAATGAAGCGACAGTTACTTCATTTAACGAAGAAACTTCCTCTGCTTGATAATTGCTTTCCAATAAATATAACGGCAAAAAAACATGATCCCCTTTTTGCGAAGCCGCCAATATTTTTTCGACCAATTCACTTTCCTTTAAAAGGCTGCCTGAATTGCCGTTAATAATCTCCCCGTCTTCCCCTATTTTATCGAGCACCATTGATTGGTCATAGCCTGCTCTTGCCTGGGTCCCTCTTGCTAATTCCTTCGCGATTTTTCTAATATTGGCTTCATACAAATCACTGTCCGTCCCATACCCTAATAGCTGTGGTGAGATGGATTTTACGATCTCTAATGTTCGGGGATCAATCAATGTTACGACTACAGGATATACGGATGGTTCGTTTTGTATCCTTTCTTCATTGTCCGGTAACTTATTGCCCGTAGAAACTTCCACTGCTTCTTCGTTTTCCAAAGCCCCTTCGCTCGCATTTGATGTGTAAAAAGATTTTCCTTGGCATCCTGATAAAATGCAAAAACTTATCATAACAAAATAAATTATCCATGTTTTCAATTCTTTTTCCCCTATCTATAAAAGCAATGTTCAAAATATGTTATTCAGAAAAGTTTAATTAGTACCGTCACTTTTATAGACAAGGGAAAGGATTGGTGATTTATGCATACCGCGATCTAACTGCGGAAAACAGAAATGATGACGGGGTCGTTTCCCCATTATCCACCATTCTTTTTCTTTGCGTTTTCCGCTTCTTTTTCCCATTTAGAAAGAACTGGATAAGGGTCGAATGCCCATTCTGTACGTCCATTAAATTTGTATATTCCATAATGGAGATGCGGCGGAAATTTTCCGGCTGTCCCTTCTTTTCCATAACCGGTGCTACCAACATAGCCGATAATCTGCCCTGCTTTAACAACATCGCCTTCCTGCAATCCTTTTTCAAAATAAGCTAGGTGCGCATAATAATGATACGAATTATGGTTATCACGAATACCGATGCGCCAACCGCCAAATTGATTCCAGCCCATCACTTCAATTACACCATAGGAAGTAGAAAAAACAGGCGTATTGTAAGGGGCGAATATATCTGTCCCTTCATGAATCCTTCTTCCGCCCCAGCCCCGGTTTGCGCCCCATGTCCCACTGTAGCTGTAATCTGCTCGAAGCGGCAAAGGAAATGTATGCTCGTCTATATCGATTGTTCCAAACTTTTCATATAATTTTGCAATGACAACAATTTGATTGACCGTTAGCTCATTTTTGTAATAATCCCATAACGCCAATTTAAAATTATCCTCGCCATAACCGTACCTTCTCAAATAGCTTGCCATCGAATGCAGCACATCTTCATCATCCGATATATCCGCGGCGCCGTCCCCATTTCCGTCCATGCCATTTCCGTTAAAATAGGCGATCGAAATCGGGGATGTGTCGTATTCCATCGGATTTAATGCACCTGACCAAAATTCATCCGAAAACTGAATTGCAATCACACTGTCGCGTTTCGGGATATCCTTTCGCACATCTTGAATATTACGTTCAAATTGATCAATGGCCGCTAAATAATGCCACGGCAATAATACATTCTCATGCTGCATATAGGAACCCATCCTCTTTTGCAGTAATTGCTCCTCCGTAAGAGTTTTTTCGCCTTCTGTTGAAGCATCAGCAGCTGGCGCAAAACCCCAAATGAATAAAGCCGTCATAATGGCTGCATAGCGGGGCATCATCCATTTCCCTCCTCTACGACATGATTTTTCCCGTCATTTTGCAGATGAATCATTTGAGAAACCGTAATAAACTGATACCCTTGCTTTTTAAGCTCAGGCAAGATTTTGGCTAATGCATGTACAGTTTGCTCCCGGTTTCCCCCGCCATCATGAAACAGCACGACATTCCCATTATTCAGACCATCAAGTACAGTATTGGCAATTTTACTTACACCCGGATCTTTCCAGTCTTCTGTATCTTGATGCCATGACCACATAACGATTTTGTAGTCATTTTTGACGACTTCATTAACAATTTCATCTGTATAGTATCCTTCGACAGGCCGAAATAAATTCGGTTTGACCCCTGTTATGCTATAAATCATATCCGACGTTTGATTAATTTCCTCGATAATGCGGGAAACTGATTTTGTATGGGGATGTGTGAACGTATGATTGGCAATTTCATGGCCGTTCTCATGCATACGCAAAACGACTTCAGGGCTTTTTTCAGCCAGCTGCCCGACGATGAAAAACGTTCCCTTTGCGTCATATTGTGCAAGCAAATCCAAAACTTGCTGTGTATATTTCGGATGTGGTCCATCATCAAAGGTAAGTGCAACAACCTTTTCATCTGTTTGAATATCCCAAATAATATGGCCTGTATCCTCATAATATTGGCGCCCTTTTTCCGCTTTAATGCTAGTGAAAACGTAAAAAGCCGAAAACAGAAATAAAAGGATAACAAATAAAATAAAAGCGATTCTTTTCACTCTTTTTCTTGTCATATGATCACTTCCTTAATTAATTTACTCTACCTTAGTATTCAGTAAATCGTTTAAAAAATGTACTCGATTTATAGTGAAATAAATCCAATGAATTTATGGAATAACGTGGTATTTTTCAAAATAAAAAAGTGTTGCTTCAATTAAGAAACAACACTTTTCACTAATGCGGCAAGTAAACTAATTGTAAGATGAATAAAACTGCGAAAATATAGACAAGCGGATGCACTTCGCGTCCTCGCCCTTTTACTAGCATAATAAGAGGATAGCTTATAAAGCCTAGCGCAATCCCCGTTGAAATGCTTGATGTAAGCGGCATTGACAATATTACTAAAAATGCTGGGAACGCAACTTCAATTTCATCCCAATTTATATTTTTTACAACACCGATCATTAAGCTACCGACAATAATTAATGCTGGCGATGTAATTGCTTTCACATCTGATAATGAGCTGACAAGCGGTCCGAAAAACGAAGCAATGATGAACAAAATTGCGACCGTCAGCGCCGTTAAGCCTGTGCGTCCTCCGACTGCCACGCCAGAGCCCGACTCTAAATAGGCTGTTGATGGACTTGTGCCAAACATCGAGCCGACAGTTGTTGCTAGCGAATCCGAAATGAGCGCTTTACGTGCACGCGGCAATTTCCCGTCCTTTAATAAACCCGCTTGCTTTGATACACCGATCAATGTGCCTGTCGTATCAAACAATGTAACTAAAATGAATGAAAAAATTACCCCATATAAGCCATATTCAATAACTTCCGAAATTGCTGTAACCGGATTGAATACAATCATGCCTTCAGGTAGATGCGGAAGTGCCACTACTTTTTCGATTGAAAGCTGACCTGTGAACATCGCAATCACTGCAGTGAAAATCATACCGATAAAAATCGCCCCGTTCACTTTACGTGCCATTAATGCGACTGTAATGAACAGCCCGATAAACGTCAATAACGGTGCCGGCTCTGCTATATCACCAAACTTAACTAAATTGGATTCATCAGCTACGACAATACCGGACATACGCAGCCCGATGAACGCGATAAATAATCCAATCCCAGCAGTGATCGCCAATTTAAGGTTTTCCGGAATGGCTGTAATCAGCTTTTCACGGAATGGCGTTAAACTAATAATTATAAATAAAATACCTGCAACAAATACTGCTGAAAATGCAGTAGTATACGTAATCTCTCCATTTGAAGCCAATACAACAGTATAAGTAAAATATGCGTTTAATCCCATACCCGGGGCAACGGCAATCGGATAATTCGCACAAAGCGCCATCCACCCTGTCCCGATTACCGCTGCGATAATCGTCGCCATAAACACTTGATCAACCGGAACTCCAGCACCTGACAAAATAATCGGGTTAACAATGATGACATATGCCATCGTTAAAAACGTCGTCAATCCCGCAAATAATTCCCGCTTTACTGTAGTACCGTTTTCTTTTAATTGAAACATCTGCATACCTCTTTCCAAAACACGAACATTATTTAACAACTTATATATAATATTCGCTTATAAAGCAAAATGCAATGATTTTTTATTATTGATTCTCTTAAAAATCACTTTACCTCTTTAGCAGAGCTTTGAATCATGTTTTTATAAAATAAAAAGTATGTTGGCAAGGGGTTGATTCGCTGCATCTGCACCGCTGAAAAATTGTCCAACAATATAGCAATTCCGCTTAGACAAGCTTGCTTTCTAAGTTCCGCCAAATCGAGCGAACGATCGCAAAATAATAATACTTGATGCAATAAGTTTGCGCATCATACGGCAAATCATGCCCTCGGCGATAATTTTAGAAATATGATGCACTTTGTGAATCTTCCCATCAAGACATCGGAAGTTATGAAAAAGGCCGCCATTCTTTATATGGCAGCCAAAACTTTATATTTTCTTCCATCCTATCAATTCGCTTTTTTACATGCAGAAATTTCAATTAGCTTGTTAAACAATCCGCATTTATTCTCTTGAAAAATTTATGAAAAGGCTCTCGCTTTTTCCCCTTTTGCGAATAGACATCAATAATCTTTTCAACTGTTTCATACAATTCTTCCGGTGTCAAATCCTCCTTTAGCAAAGAACCGACCTCTGCGTCCTTCCCCTTTGCTTTTCCCCCAACATATAAGCTGTAGTGGTTTCTGATTTTCATAACACCTATATCGCTTAGCATAGGCTCCCCGCAGCCAACCGGACAGCCCGTATACGCAACCTTTAGCGTAAATGGCACTGCTTTTCCGGCTATACGACGATTCAGCTCTTTTGCGATCGGCATTCCTTCCTCTTCCTCTCCTTTGCAGAAATTGCAGGTCCTTAAACTTTTCACGAAGTTTCCGACCGGATAGCATGCTAATCCGACACTTTGAAATTCCTCGATAATCGCTTCTTTTTCATTTTCGGGGATTTCTATATAAAGCTGTTGAAATGCAGTTAATTCCAGCTCTTCATCTTCATCCATATATTTTGTTATTGCCAAAAGCTGTTTTGAATTAAGTTTTGCTCCAAAACCGATTCCGCCATTGATGGCAATCTTCACCTTTTTGCCACTGTCTTCCATGCTATGATTCCCCCTGATCCAACCAGTTACTATACTGCGGTAAAACAAAAACTTTCAAAGAAATACCTGCCACTTATTTAATGACATGTATCTTTAGCCATTCTATTTGTTCAATTTCACTCTCTGCAAACGCAGGGCATTCAATACAACCGACACGGAACTGAATGCCATCGCTGCACCGGCTACCCATGGTGCAAGCAATCCTATTGCGGCAATTGGAATTCCTAACGTATTGTAGGCAAATGCCCAGAATAAGTTTTGTTTAATGTTGCGCATCGTTTTACGGCTCATCAAAATCGCATCGGCTATACTATTTAAATCGCCGCGAATCAGCGTAATATCTGCAGCTTCCATTGCGACATCTGTACCTGTGCCGATCGCCATCCCGATATTAGCTGTCGCCAGTGCGGGTGCGTCATTAATTCCGTCACCGACCATTGCCACTTTTTTGCCCTGCTCCTGCAGTTTCTTCACTTCGGCTGCTTTCCCTTCAGGAAGCACTTCGGCAATTACTTCATCAACGCCTACCTCTTTGCCGATTGCTTCAGCTGTTCGTTCGTTATCGCCTGTCATCATAATGACTTTTATGCCCATATTCTGTAAACGGCTTATAGCTTCTTTGGAAGTTTCCTTAATTGTATCGGCTACGGCAACAATCCCTGCATATTGCCCGTTAATCCCGGCCAGCATCGCTGTTTTGCCATTCTGTTCCAGTTCCTCCATTACCGAAAGCACTGATGTAATATCAATCCCATATTGGTGCATAAGTTTACGGGTACCGATCACAACGCCTTGACCCGAAACCGTTGCTTGCACCCCAAAACCGGGTATTGCTTCGAAATATTGAATATCGCCTAGTTCAATGCCTCGATCTTGAATACCTTGAACGATTGCTTGTGCAAGCGGGTGCTCCGATTGTTTTTCTGCCGCACCGATTAGTGATAAGAATTTCGCTTCGTCTTGGCCAGCTGCCACATGCACATCTGTCAGCACAGGTTTGCCGTGTGTAACAGTCCCAGTTTTATCAACGACTACCGTGTCAATGCCTTGAGTTTGCTCCAAATGCTCGCCGCCTTTGAACAGAATGCCAAACTCCGCTGCGCGTCCTGACCCTGCCATAATCGAAGTCGGTGTCGCTAAACCAAGAGCACATGGACAAGCAATGACAAGTACTGCAATTAATACTTCCAGTGCTTGTGTAAAATTACCTGGGTCAACAAAAACAATCCAAACGAGGAATGTAACAATTGCTATCCCGATTACGATCGGCACAAAAATACTTGATATTGTATCTGCCAAACGCTGGATCGGCGCTTTCGAACCTTGCGCATCTTCCACAACTTTAATGATTTGGGCCAAAGCCGTATCACGACCGACTTTTGTCGCTTTCATTTTAATGAAACCATTTTTGTTAATAGTTGAACCGTATAAAACGTCCCCAGCCTGTTTATCCACTGGCAGGCTTTCCCCTGTCAACATCGATTCATCAACCGCTGTTGTACCTTCTAATACTTCACCATCAACCGGAACTTTCCCGCCCGGTTTAACTGAAACCGTGTCACCGATCATCACTTCTTCAAGCGGCACTTCTTTTTCGATCCCGTCCCGAAGAACAATTGCTGTTTTTGCCTGGAGACCCATTAATTTTTTAATCGCTTCAGATGAACGTCCTTTAGCTTTTGCTTCGAATAATTTCCCTAAAAGAATGAGTGTAATGAGTACCGCACTTGTTTCAAAATACAGGTGTGGCATATGATGTGTTCCGTTCGTAACGATTGCTTGATAAACACTGTAAAAATACGCAGCTGAAGTACCCATGACAACAAGCACATCCATATTGGCACTGCCATTGCGGAGTGATTTGTAGGCACCTGTATAAAACTGTTTCCCGATAACAAATTGTACTGGTGTCGCCAAAATCATCTGTATCCACGGATTCATTAAGAAATCCGGTACATATAGAAACGATGTAAATGAAAAATGTCCTACCATCGTCCACAATAAAGGCAAGGAAAGAATTGCCGAGATAATGAATTTCCATTGCTGATCCTTAATATGCTTTTCACGGTGATCTATTTGTTCTTTATCATTTATTTTTTGATGTGCCCCATATCCAAGTTTTTCGACTTTAGCCAGAATATCTGCAATCGTTACTTCTGAAGGGTTGAATTCGATAGTTGCCCTTTCAAGTGCTAAATTGACATTAGCCTCTGTAACACCTTCCATTTTATTCAAACCTTTTTCGATACGTGTAGAACATGCAGCACAAGTCATTCCGGTAATTTCAAATTCCGCTTTTTGCTTCACAACACCGTAGCCAAGCGCTTCGATTTTCTTCTCAAAATCTGTTTCACTCAGTATTGACGCATCATATTTTATCGATGATTTTTCAAGTGCCAAGTTAACGGATGCCTGCTCGACACCTTCCATTTTATTTAATCCTTTTTCAATACGTGTCGCACATGCAGCACATGTCATTCCGGTAATACCAATACTAGCTTCTTTTAGCTTGCGAGCTTCAGTACTCATTAGCTTCTCCACCTCTCCGTTATATACCTATACGGGGTATATTTTACTGAAAATGAGAGAGTGCCGCAACAGCACTCTTACTCTACATCATATCCTTGTTCTTCGATTGTTTCTTTAATCGCAGCTGGTGTTACTTGTGTTTCATCAAATGATACATTGACCAAAGCCTCGTCTAATTTGACGTTCACCTGGTTAACGCCTTCTAATTCCCCGACGCTGCCTTCTATCGCTTTTACACAATGCCCGCATGACATTCCTTGTACGTTTAATGTTATATTTTGCATATTTTTTCTCTCCTTAAATTGAATTATGTTTTAATTAGTATACACTATAGGGGTATATAGATGCTAAAAAAATTACTTTTTCATCAGCTTTTGAATCGTTATCACTAATTCGTCAAGTACCGCTTCATCACCTTCTGAAAGGCGATCAACGACACACCCTTTTAGGTGGCCCTCTAAAAGAATTTTGGCTACACTGTTTAATGCTGATTGTGTAGCGGATAGCTGTGTGATGATATCATCACAATAAACATCCTTATCTATCATGCCCTTGATGCCGCGTATTTGTCCTTCGACACGGTTTAATCGGGTTGTCAAATCTTTTTTCACACGTTCCGGATGGTGGCTTTTACGGCAAGATGCATCATCTTCTTCATGACAAGCCATATCTTTTACTTGCTCTTCCATGATATTCCTCCCCCTAACTTGTTCATATAGTACCATACCACCGGAGGGTATGTAAAGAGATTAGTTTAATTTCCTTCAAAAACTTTTTGCCGGTAGTTTTAGCTTGTACATCGAAGTAATTTTGCCTGGATTCGGCTTTGTGTTAGTGCAAAGCCGAATCTTATGTTATTTCTTCATTAAATACTATAATACCCTATCTATTTTTAGGAATAACGATTTTGATTTTATCTTCGTATTAATTGTCTTGTAAATTATACATATTATAAATGTGATCCAGCTTTTCCTTTAGTAGTTCAAAGCGTACAAATCGATCCGCCCTCAAATATTCCTTTTGTTCAATCATTAAAATCATAATGGGCGCCGATAATATTAAGAACCTTTCAGCTATCTCTTTAACGTGACTCACATCAATATGAGCAAGATGGATTGATGGGTATCCATTCAATAGTTCCTGTAACTTAGGCAATATAGCGTGGCACGTACTGCATTCAGGCGTGGAAAAATACAAAAAGCCCAGCTCATGATTTTCAAGAAACTCCTCCACCGCTCTCAAACTCGTCAGCTCATTTAATTTTTTCAAATTATCTTCTCCTATAATATATCGATCCATATTTTGATCGCTGTCGCTAAAATTAAAACAGCTAAAACCCTTTGCAAAATTTTCGTATTTATTTTTTTGCTTATTTTTGCACCAATCGGAGCTGCAATCAATCCCGCAATGATCACAACAATCGCTGGCAAATATTCCACTTGCCCTGTTGATAGTTTGCCGATCGACCCTGCAATGGACGAAATAAAAGTAATTGCCAAGCTGGAAGCAATCGTCATTCGTGTAGGTATCCGAAGAATTAATAACATAATGGGAATTAGTAAAAAACCTCCTCCGGCACCTACAATACCGGAGCCAATCCCTACAATGAATGCTAAACAAGCAGCAAGCGGTTTATTGTAAGTGACTTGATCTAAAGGGATATCATCAATCTTCTTTTTTGGAATGAACATCATAATCGCTGCTATTAACGCTAAAATCCCATACACAATATTTACTTGTTGTTCCGTTAAAAATTGCGAATTAAAGCTACCTATAAATGTACCGAGCAACACCGATATACCCATTACGGTAATGAGCGATTTATTTAAATACCCGCCGTTTCGAAATCCGATGACCCCTGCAATCGATACAAATAAGACGTCAAGTGCGCTAATGCCGGAAACTTCATGTGCCGTTAAAGCTTGGAACCCGAATATTGGCGGAATCATTAAAAGCATCGGATATTTGACAATCGCTCCACCAATACCGAGCATCCCGGAAAGAAATGAACCGATAAAACCAATTACAAAAAGGAGGAACATATAATTTATATCCACATTGTTCCCTTCTTTCCATATAATAATTCTGTATACCCGTTAGTTGAAACAGTTTCCCAAAAAATCAAGTCTCATAACAATCCCCTTTCAGCTTAATTCAGCAAACGCTTTTTATACTGAAGGCTAAACGGCTAATACAGAAACCCCCACCTCTATGAAGGGGATTGAATAATAGCACAGCATTAATAATACATCGTAATCCAAAACTCTGCTGAATTAAGTTAAAGCTTTTAAAATGCCATGTATTTTAAGCTTTTTTAATATAAAATGTCAATACATCCTCTTCTTCTTTATGCTCTAAAAGGGTATGACCCGCTGCAGCCGACCAGGCAGTCAAATCGGCCAAGGCCCCTTTATCTGTCGCTTGCACTTCTATAATTTGTCCTGATTCCATTGTATCCATTGCTTTTTTTGTTCGCACAATCGGCATTGGACAAGATAAACCTTTTGCATCCAAAACTTTTGCTGTTTCCATTTAAATCGCCTCCTTTTCTACAGTAATTTTTTCTTATGAAAAAATGGAGCAGCACTGTTTTTTTCGGTTTTTTTTGCATAACAGACATGATTCGCTAAAAATTCTTTTATCGTACCGCACATCGGTTTGGACCGATTTCCATCTCCGTTTGTTCGTCATTGTCCGGCGTTATTTTACCCATATTGACTTGACGAATTTGCTCATACGCATTTGGTTGCGGTGGCAGGTTATCTGATACTGTACGGCGGAATTCTTCTTCACTTCCAATGTTTAAACCATGGTTTTCCGCCAATAAATCGCCTAAACGCTTGGCCACGGTCCCGTTTTCGTTTAACTCACCGATAATCATGAAGTGTGCTGGAAGGACAATTAAATCCTCTGGCAGCTTACGGTAACGATAATATAATGTTTCATGAAGGTCTCCCACCCAGTCTTCTGCAAGACCCGCCAAGTCAGGACGGCCAATGGAATCGATGAATAATATATCTCCTGTCAATAAATAGTTACTATCTATGATGAATGATGTAGAACCAATAGTGTGACCCGGTGTGTAAAGTGCACCTACTTCAATTTGTGTTGCACCGATTTTCACTGTTAAACCATCTTCTAAAGACGAATAATCAAATAGTACTTCTTCTGCATCTTTAGGTGGCAAATAATAGGTAGCCCCTGTTGCTTCTGCGATATGGCGACCACCTGAGATATGATCTGCATGAAGGTGTGTATCGAATACATATTTGATTTGCACGTTTTTCTCTTGAGCAAAGTTTGTAAATACATCCGTGAAACGAACAGCATCAATAATTGCGGCTTCCCCTTCAGAAACGACCATATAAGAAAGACAACCTTTGCCTAGACGGACGAATTGATAGAGTTCGCCACCGCCTGTTAAATCGCCAATTTTTATTGGTTCAAGATACGAACTCCATGATTTCATGCCACCTTCAAGATAATGCACATTACGTCCAGCTTCTGAAATCATTTCAGCAACCATTAATGATGAACCTTCTTTTGCGCACACAACTAAAATATCTTTGTCGGTAGGAAGCTTGGGGATGATTTCATCTACACCATCCAATAAATCGAAATAAGGAATATTTAAATAATCGAAGCAATGCCCTTCAATTCTCCAATCTTCATAAGCATCCGTATTGCGGACATCTAAAATGAACAATGGTTGATTTTCAATTACTTTCCGAGCAATTTCCGCTGCTGTCATTTTAATGATTGTCATACTCAACTACCCCCACAGGTATTATTTTAAACATTTTAAATGGAAGGGAATCCCCTTCCATCATTTTTTGCGTTTCCATTGTTGCTGCAAACTATAAATCTTATCTATAAAGGTGCTAGAACGTCAGTGTTGGTGCTGCATCTTTCGCGAATTCAAGGAATGTTACAGCTCCCCCAACTTCAATGCCATCAATAAAGTCTTCTTTTGTTAAGCCCATAACATCCATCGTCATTTGACAGCCGATAAATTTCACACCCATTTCTTGGGCCATTTCAATTAATTGTGGAATGCTTGGTACATTTGCTTTTGCAAATCCTTCTGTAAAATGCTCACGGCCTTCTGGCATAGGCAATTGTTGCATTGCTTGCTTATGGATTAAATTCAGCCCTTCAAACGTAAAGAAGATGGCTGCCTCTTTCTCTGTTGCGGCTGCAGCCGTTGCAATATTAAATACTTTATAAGCATCAAATAAACCTCCGTTGCTGGCGATAATAGCTACTTTGTTAGACATAATAAAATTCCTCCAATAAATTTAGTTTTTTATATTTTTTTTGATAAATCCCCGTTCCAGGCACTCAGTCCCGGTAAGGTGTTATAAACTTTAGTAAATCCTTTTTCCGAAAGTTTGCGTGCAGCTAGATCACTGCGTATTCCCGTGCGACAAATCACATAAATTTCCTGACCTTGATCCAGCTCATTTAAGCGATCTTCCAACTCCCCTATTGGAATTGATATAGATCCTTCAATATGACCAAATGCATATTCCGCTTCTTCGCGTACATCTAAAATAATACCGCCATTAGCTGCACGATCAATTATTTCTTCATTGGTAACCGTTTGTTCGAATTTCTTTTCTTCACCATTGCAATCTCCGCTTTTACGGATATAGTGCAGCAATACACCATCCTCCTCTAATGTGCCAATATAATGGTGGCCAACATTTTCAGACCATGCTTTTAAGTCAGCAATGGATCCTTTGTCAGTAGCTTGCACTTCTAAAATCTGTCCATCATTTACATCAATCATTGCTTTTCTCGTTTTGACGATCGGCATTGGGCATGCCAGGCCTTTTGCATCCAACTGCACATCTGCTTTTAATGACATTTAACGAACCTCCCTATACCCCAACAGGTATTGTTTTTCACAAAAAAAATTATTCAACTTCCCCTTCCCAGGCAAGCATACCACCTGTCATATTTGCTGCATCATAACCTTGGCTTTCCAAATATTGTGTTGCTTGACCACTTCTCGCACCAGATCGGCAAACGATAATATAAGGTTTATTGTTATCAAGTTCATGTATATGGAACTTAATCAGCCCAAGTGGAATATGGACAATGCCTGAAATATGTCCAGCCTGTACTTCATCCACTTCACGTACATCGATGAGATTCAGCTTCTCGCCATTTTCAATGCGTTGTTGAACTTCTTTTGCACTAATCTCCTTCATTTCTGTTCCTCCCAAATCAGATTTAGCCTTTCCAGGCACTCATGCCGCCACGTACATTTGTGACATTCTCATATCCTAATTTCTTTAATTGTCTGCATGCTTGTGAGCTTCGCATTCCACTTTGACAGATGACAACAATTTCTTTATCCCTCGGGAGCTTTGAAAAATCCGAGCCTAATGGAATATTTTTAAACTGACGAATATTGCGGGATTTATATTCGGCTGGTGTTCTCACATCCACAAATAATTTTTCCTTATCATGAAGCATCCTTTGTAATGCATCTGCGGAAATATTTTTAGTACCTTTAGCCGGCCGCATACGCCATATGATAAAAGCGATCACAGCCACTATAATTAACCAAGTTTCCATTCACAACCTCCAAGTACCCCTATAGGTATAATTTTTCCGAAAAATAAATGCCGATAATCGGCTTTAATTTATTTCGTTTACTTACACAAATATAATATACCCCTACAGGTATGTTGTCAACAAATAAAATCAACTAACTAGTAATGTTGCATACTGGTTTATTTGCAATGCACGTATATATTTTAGATTTGAATATAAAGCGATGTACCAAATATCGTTTTTTACAAATAGATTCACCGCTTGTAAGTCTGTTACACATAATCCCGTAATATTTGACAACAATGATGGATATAAAGGAAATACAAAGGATGAAAGAAATGTTATCCATCTGCATTAAGAACAAGGAAAATAGATACATACACATCTATTGCGAATCCCCCTCGTCCCGCCTCAGCACATTATTTAAAAAATCGTATATGGCCTCTAACTATCCGATCATTCCTTAATATACGATATTATTTTATAACTTGATAAACGTATGTACCCATGTGACATTATAAGATTTTTATACCTTTCAATGTTACATATTATGAGTTGACCTATTCCCGCAACAAAAAACCTCTTAACAATTGCTTACAGTTAAGAGGTTAAAACTTTAATTGATTATATACTGCTATTCACTCATGTTAGCCAAAGCCGCTTACGACTTCACATTCACGCCTAAAATATCATTCTCTTCCAGGAACTTCGTGTTGAATTTCGCAGATTTGAATACGTCGTTGTTCATTAAAGCTTGGTGGAATGGAATTGTAGTGTTAATTCCCGGTCCTGCTACTTCGAACTCAGACAATGCGCGATTCATTTTCGCGATCGCTTCTTCACGTGTGTCCGCATGAACGATTAGTTTCGCCACCATGGAATCATAATATGGCGGGATTGTATAGCCTGCATATACAGCAGAGTCGATACGTACACCGTAACCGCCCGGAACGACATAAGTATCTACCGTGCCAGCTGAAGGCATGAAGTTTTTGTATGCATTTTCCGCGTTGATGCGGCACTCGATTGCCCAGCCATTGATTTTAATATCTTCTTGCTTGAATGGAAGCTTCTCGCCGGAAGCGATTTTTAATTGCTGTTGCACTAGGTCAACACCCGTAATCATTTCTGTTACAGGGTGTTCCACTTGGATACGTGTATTCATTTCCATGAAGTAGAATTTATCTTCCTGGTAATCATAGATGAATTCGATTGTACCTGCACCTTCATAATTACAAGCAACCGCTGCTTTTACAGCGGCTTCACCCATTTGGGCACGTCGCTCTTCAGATAGTGCCGGAGATGGCGCTTCTTCCACTAGTTTTTGCATGCGGCGCTGTACTGTACAGTCACGTTCGCCAAGGTGGACAACATTGCCATGGCTATCAGCTAATATTTGAATCTCGCAATGACGGAAATACTCGATGAATTTCTCCAAGTAAACACCTGGATTGCCGAATGCTGCTGCTGCTTCTTTTTGAGTAATTTCGATCCCTTTTACAAGATCTTCTTCTGTGCGTGCAACACGGATTCCTTTACCGCCACCGCCAGCAGTAGCTTTGATGATGACAGGGTAACCGATTTTTGCCGCCCATTCTTTCCCTGTTTCGATATCCGGCACAATGCCAGTACCAGGAACTAGAGGAACGTTTGCAGCTTCCATTGTATCACGTGCAACGTCCTTAATCCCCATAATTTTAATGGCATCCGAAGAAGGACCGATAAATTTAATGCCCGCGTTTTCACAAGCTTCTGCAAATGCTGCGTTTTCCGCTAAAAACCCGTAACCTGGATGGATACCGTCAGCACCTGTTTTTTGTGCTACCCCTAAAACAGCCGGGAAACTTAAATACGAATCTTTAGATAGTTTTGGACCGATGCAATATGCCTCATCAGCTAATCTTACATGCAACGCTTCAGCGTCCGCTTCAGAATATACTGCCACCGTTTGAATACCTAGCTCTTTACATGCACGAATAATACGCACTGCAATTTCGCCTCGGTTTGCGATTAATACTTTTTTCATTTGTATATACGCTCCTTATTCAGCTTTTACTAAGAATAATGGTTGACCGTACTCTACTAATTGGCCATCTTGCACTAAAATTTCTACAATTTCACCTTTAATTTCAGCTTCGATTTCGTTGAATAACTTCATCGCTTCTACGATACATACGATTGTTTCATCGCCCACTTTATCGCCTACTTTTACATAAGGAGCAGATTCTGGGTTAGGAGCTTGATAGAATGTACCAACCATTGGAGACGTAATTTTATGTAAATCTGCTGTATTTTCTGCTGGTGCTGCTGGTGCTTCTACTTTAGGAGCTGGAGTTGGTGCTGGTGCCGCTGCTACAGGTGCAGGTGCAGCAGCTGGTGCTGTTTCCACAACTTTTTTAGGAGCTACTACTTCCGTTACACCATTCTTTTTCTTTAGTTTAACTTTTGCGCCATCAGCTTCATAAACGAACTCGTCGATAGATGATGCATCTACTAGTTTAATAATTTCCCGGATTTCTTGAACTTTGAACATTCTTAACTCTCCCTTTAAAAAAGTGATATCATTACAAACCCTATTTTATAATTTTTCCGATTATTTTGAAATACTTAATTTAAATTTACATAAAAATAGGCATAAAGCAGAACAATTGTATATTAAAACAAAGAATCGATTTAACCTCTGCTATATAACACATTTACACACTTTACATATATATAACGTTCTTTTAATTAAAAGGTTCGAATTTTACGCTAACATTTACATAATCATCTAATTCAGAACGAACAATGTACGTGATTTCATTTGCTTGCTGTTTCGAAACTTCATCTGACATGACCGTCACAGATACTTTTTCATCTTCAATTCGAACGAGCGCGTCAGAATAGCCGATAGACTTGATAAGCATTTCCAGCATTGCTTCCGAAGATTCCAATTTGATTAATTCATCCATTTCATTGAATGCGGCATTCTTTTCTTCCGCAGTAGTTTGATCAGACCCGATTTTTTGTGTTAGCTGCTCCCGAAGCTGGCTCCGTTTATTGCTTTGCTCAAGGCGCACTTCCTGGAAGAGATCGCTTTCCGAATTGACAGGCTGTGTCATATTTTGATTAACGCCTAAAATATCTGTTTCCTCAATTGTATCATCCGAGAAAATCGTTAAAATATTCGGTGTATTATTGCCTTCAAAAATATAAAATACAGAAATTACCGCTACTAAGCTTACTAATGTTAACAACCATACTGTACGCTTTTTCACTTTCACTTATTTTCCTCCTTAATTTGCATTGGAACGACTTGAATTCGATGCGACGGGATTTGAAGAACATGCCCTACTGTTTCCTTTAGCATGATTTTCACGTCGGCATTTTTCGCCCCCTGTGCCACGATAATGACACCCGAAAGCTTTTCTTGTTGTGTCACAGCTAAAAACTGCTTTTCGCTTTGTTGATCATAGTGAAAATAAACTTGAACTTGTCCTACCCCATGAATCTCGCTTAATAAATTTGCAAGCTGTTCCTCATTTGAGCTATAGCTTTCCCCTTCCTCTACTTGTGTTAAAAAGATAAATAAACAAATAATGAATACAACGGCAATGAATATTAAAACAATAGGACGATTCGCTTGATTCTTTTCCACATTATTAAGCGTATGCGCCCCCTTCTCTACGTATAATTCAACATAATGTATGAACAAAAGAACCTGGTTATGCAAACAATGAAAGAATTGTGCTCGTCACGATAAGATACAAAGCGAGCTTCACATATACTTGCCATTGTCTTTCATCCGCAAATACAAGCAAACTGCTCCCTAACAAAATAAACAGAAATAGTTGAATCACGTTTTTCCTCCCGTTGACATTTGCATGAAAAAGATAAATAACAGCACGATAAACATAATGGCAAATCCAAGCAAAAAGGCGACCGCACATAATACGAACAGGCTCTTCCCGACATCATCAAATAAACTGCTCATGCGCATATTCGTAAAAGGCTCGATGATCGCGCCGATTGTTTTAAATAGCAATGCATGCAGCATTAAAATAATTGCCGGGTAAAAGGCAGCCCCCCAAATAATCGTCAAAAATGAAAGCCCGACAAATGTAGAGACGGTCGATTGGGTTTTTTGAAAAAATGATAGCCCTTCGACAATCAAATTTCCGATAAGAGGGATATTTTGTTCAATCAATTTTTTAATAGGAGACTTCAATGCATCATTCAGCTGAATAAAGGCGATTCCGGATAACGTCAAAATTGATGTAAGTGCGACGACCGAAGCGATCATTATGCTTAATATAGAAGAGCGTATAAGTTCTGCGGCTTTCGTAAAGGAAATAGCAGGATATATCTTCGTGCAAATATCGAATAGTAAGGCGAGGACTAGACCAGGTATTAATGCTTTCGTGCTGACAAACAAAATAATTTGTATGAATAAAATGATAATCGGATTCCATGCAATCGCTGTGAAAACGGTTTGAATCGTCAACAACATAAATGTCATAATCGGTAAAATCGCTAAGAAGAAATTTTGCAATAGCGCTATAAGCTCGTACAGCACTACAAAAGCATCGACTACATTTTGCGCAAACACAACGATAAACAAAATGATAAACAACTGTTCAATAATCGCTGTTTCACTCGGCACTAAAGCGAGCAGCAGCAAATACAGCAAAACATATACCGCAACGAGTACTATCGAAAACAGCAATGATTGAAATGGTTCTGTAAATATCGAAAAAAACGTCTCCATCATTGTAGCCTTTCTAATAATTGAATTAGTACTTGAAATTTCGGCTGCAAGAGATTGATCCAATATAACAGCAAAGTCATGCGGATTGATACTGTAACTAATGTAGCGAATGCTTCATACTCCATTTGTTCCAATAAGCGACAAATGGTTTCGCTAAGCAAAAATAGGAATGCCGTAAAGAGAAGCCCTTTACTGTATGGAACGCTGTTAAAAATAACCGCAAGACGCTGCCAAAGCGGAATAAGTTGCTCATAAACGATAAATTGAAAAAAAATAAAAAAAGCGATGACGACAATAATATTGTGCAGCTTGTCCATTGTCTGCCTTAAAAATAAAAACAACACTAAATAAATGATACTTGCGAATAAGGCAATCATTTAGCTAGACGGCTGTCAACCATTGAAAAAAAACGACAATCTCTTGAAAGAACAAGCGCAAAAATCGGATTAATTCAATCGTCATATATAAATACGCAATGAAAAACAAGAAAAATGAAAACTCTTTTTTTCCTAGATGCTCAAAAAATAAATGAAGAAGTGCAATTATTAACCCGATCCCTGCAACGCGAAGCACATCTTGTAATTCCAATAAAGCCCTCCTTCCTTACCGAAACTATATGCAGTACATGCTTGAATAAGCACTAAAAAAGCTGACGAGAAAGTTTTTGCTTTTTCCCGTCAGCTTCTAGATCTTTATTTATATAGATGATCGATAATATCTTTTACCGATGCCTCTCTTGCTAAATAACTATTTTCCCCCATCCATAAGGACATATATTCGGGTTTGTTCTGATTTGCGCTTTCTTTTCGAATATGTAATGTTAAATAATGTTGTATCGGATATGGTGCGACTTCGGCTTCTTTTAATTGCTCGGTAAATTTGTTTTTTAGTCCACGCGCATACTTGCCTGTAAATGCTTTTGTTATTGTCGTTGCTTCTTGCTCGGAATTTAAAATCGCGTTTTTATGCGTTTTTGTCGCTTCGCATTCGTAAGCAGTTAATAAGACTGTTCCGATTTGTACATACGCTGCGCCTGATTCGAGCATTTCCGTTACATGTTCCGCTGTCATAATACCGCCCGCAGCAATGATAGGAATCGATACTTTTCCGTGAACCGCTTTCACAAGATCGGCTGTAGAGACAAGTTCGACCGGCTCGGTAAATGACCCGCGATGCCCGCCAGCCTCTCCTCCTTGCACTACGACTGCATCAAGTCCCGCCTTTTCAACAGCAGCCACTTCTTCCACTGTTGTTGCAGTTCCGATTAAATACACATTATGCTGCTTCAATTTTGCAATCGTTTCGTTATCGGGTATTCCAAATGTAAAAGAGGCAATTTTCACCCCTTCATCAATAATCGCCTGCACTTGTCCATCGAAAACTTCTGTCGAGATAACCCGCTGTGTATTCGGTATGCCTAATTCTTCGTAAAATGGCTGTAATGCTACACGGGCATTTTGCAATACATTAATATCGATTCTTGGTTCTTCCTGTATAAACAAATTCACACTAAAAGGTTTTTTCGTTAATGATTTCACCTCTTGGATAAATTCCTTCGTTTCCGCACCATTTAAATAGCCTGCTCCAATCGATCCTAAAGCGCCTGCCTCACAACATGCCGCAACAAATGCCGGTGTTGTAATTCCTGCCATTGGTGCTTGAATGATTGGTTTTTCAATCGCAAATTTTGACCTCATAAACGATTCACTCCTTTCTTTAATTATACCGTCAACATCCTTATTTGGCTATAATTTGTAATAGTTTTCATTTACTGCTATTACATATGAACGCATTTTGAGTTTTTCCCCACAAAAAAGACAGGAATATTGTATTTCCGCAATATCCCTGTCTTTATTTTATGAAGGGGCGTTTTCCCTTGCCGCTTATTTATTATGCGCGAGAAACGTAAGTGCCTTCATCTGTATTAATGATCAATTTATCGCCTTGGTTGACGAAGAATGGCACGTTTACCATTAAGCCAGTTTGCATTTTAGCAGGCTTTGAACCACCTGAAGCTGTATCCCCTTTAATGCCTGGCTCTGTTTCAGCCACTTCCAAAATTACCGTGTTTGGTAATTCGATCCCTAACATTTCGCCTTGATATGTTTGGATATGAACTTCCATGTTTTCTAATAAGTAGTACAGCTCGTCTTCGATTTGAGCAGCTGTTAAAGTTGTTTGGTCATATGACTCCATGTCCATGAATACATGCTCATCGCCTTGTGCATACAAATATTGCATTTTGCGGTTTTCGATCATCGCTTTTTCTACTTTTTCACCAGCGCGGAATGTTTTTTCCGTCACGTTGCCATTACGCAAATTACGTAATTTCGAACGCACGAATGCAGCACCCTTACCTGGTTTTACGTGTTGGAATTCTAGTACGCGGAATAAGTTGCCATCAACGATGATTGTTAAACCTGTACGGAAATCGTTTACTGAAATCATGAATTATTTCCTCCAAATTATAAAATGATTAATTCTTTTGTCGAATGTGTTAGTACTTCATTACCCGTTTTTGTGATTAAAATATCGTCCTCAATTCGAACGCCGCCAATTCCAGGAATGTAGACGCCCGGTTCAATTGTTACAACCATATTTGGCTCCAGCACAGTTTCAGAACGGAATGATAATCCAGGTCCTTCATGCACTTCCAAACCGATACCATGACCTGTAGAGTGACCAAATGCATCGCCTAAGCCTTTAGATTTCAAATAATCGCGTGCTACTGCATCTGCTTCGATCCCTGTCATGCCTGGACCAACTTTTTCAAGCGCTAGAAGCTGAGATTCAAGCACAGCATTGTACATTTCCACTAACTTCCCTGAAGGTTGTCCTACAGCGATTGTACGTGTTATGTCCGAAATGTATCCATTATAGTAAGCACCAAAATCAAGTGTTACAAAATCGCCCTTTTCAATGATTTTGCTTGTCGCAACACCGTGCGGCAATGCCGAACGCAAACCACTTGCGACAATAATATCAAAAGAAGAGCTTGCAGCACCTTGTTTACGCATGAAAAATTCTAATTCATTCGATACATCAAGCTCTGTTACACCTGGCTTGATGAAATTTAAAATATGTGTAAATGCATTGTCTGCAATTTCACATGCAACCTTAATAATATTAATCTCTTCTTCAGTCTTAATCAAGCGAATTTTTTCGATTAAGCCTGAAACCGGGACGAAATCAACGTTCACTGTTGATTTGTATACTTCATATGTACCAAAATGCATTGCATCCTTTTCGAAACCTAATGTTTTCACGCCCATTAATGCAACTTGCTTCGCCACTTCTTCAAAAATTGTTCCGGTATGCTGGGCAATGCGGAAATCTTTCACTTGTTCCGAAGCTTGCTCTGTGTAACGAAAATCAGTGATGAATACCGCATCATTCTGCGATACGATTGCAACACCGGCCGTGCCTGTAAAACCTGTCATGTAACGACGGTTATATTCGTTTGTAATTAATAACGCTTCCACTTTGTTGTCGATTAATGCTTGACGTAATTTTGTCAGTTTCATACTCATAATCCCCTTTTTATTGTTGTAAAAATTTGCGGATGGCAAGCTCATAGCCAAATGTGCCAAGTCCGCAAATTTGCCCTACACATTGCGCCGCCAGCTTTGATTCATGACGGAATGCTTCACGTGCATGAATATTCGAAATATGTACTTCTATTACAGGTGTATGCACAGAAGCAATCGCATCTCGCAATGCAATGCTCGTATGTGTATATGCACCTGGATTAAAGACAATGCCATCAATATCCGTATCGGCCGCCTCATGTATCCAATCAATGAGGACTCCTTCATGATTCGATTGGCGGAAATCGATAGCCGCATTGAAAGAAGCAGCAAGCCTTTCACAGTTCGATTTTACATCATCCAATGTTTCTGCCCCATATATTTCGGGTTCACGCTTACCTAAACGATTTAAGTTCGGACCATTTAATACAAGTATTTTCATCGGGAGCGCTCCTTTTTCTATACTGTCCCTATTTTATCACAGACTTTTCAGACATCAACTGTTTCGGCTAACGAAACGTTTGCATTCTCATATATCGGGCAGTTTCGACGATAAAGCGCATAACCGTCACAATGAGGATGATAAAAGGAATCGACAGCTTTTTCAGCGACGCCCATTCCAGAGGCAAATCAAGAATTCGCCACTCAATAAGCATTGCGATCGCCAAACCTAAAATAAGCGAAAATGAAAATGGAGGCAGTCTAAACAGCGCCTGTGCGATTAACATTAAAAGTAATGTAAAAACCGCTATGATTAAAAACAATATGACCCATCGTTCAAATGCGCTCCAGTCGAACGATTCAAATTTTTTCAAAAATGATACAGGATGCCAGTTGATGAAATTAAAAAAATGCAAGCCTTTTAAGCTAACCGTTGCAAAAAGCGCCGCGGCCAAAGCCCCAATAAAAATATACACAGCAAAAACTCCTTTTTTGTCCCAGTATTGCCGATTGTAAAAAAACTATTCGAATAGATAGTGCTTTTCTTCAAAATTTAGTACAATATGAAAGTAAAATCTTTGAATGTAGATTAACGAACTCCATTTATCTACAAAATGTGAAGAGACAGAAATATAATAAGAGAGTGGTGTACGTAAAAGTGAGTAATAATGCGCCAGTTTATGGTGGGCAAGCGCTTTTGGAAGGTGTCATGTTCACTGGTCAGGATCATATGGTAACAGCCATTCGCCGCAATGATAATTCCATTGATTATTTCCACGTAAAAAAAGAGAAAAAGCCAATTTATCAAAAGCTGAAAAAAATCCCATTCGTCCGCGGTGTTGTTGCATTAATGGAATCCGCCAGCTTTGGATCTCGCCATTTACAATTCGCTTCTGATCGCTATGACGTTCCACCAGGTGAAGAAGAGGAAAATGGTGGTGAAGAACCATCAAAGCTAATGATGATTTTAGGTGTGGCCGTTATCGGTATACTATCCTTCTTATTCGGTAAATTCGTCTTTACATTAGTACCGATGTTTTTAGCCGAGTTTTTAAAGCCTTGGTTCCCGGGAAAAACAGTTCAAATTTTCATCGAAACAGGCTTTAAATTAATTTTATTATTAACCTATCTGCAAATTATAACGATGACTCCGCTTATTAAACGGGTGTTCCAATATCATGGGGCAGAGCATAAAGTAATCAACTGTTATGAAGCAGGACTCGACTTAACGGTTGAAAATGTTCAAAAACAATCGCGCCTGCATTACCGCTGCGGATCAAGCTTTATTTTATTCACAGTTATTGTAGGGATGTTTACATACTTCTTTGTTCCCGTTGATCCGCTTTGGGTCCGTTTAGTAAGCAGAATTTTATTGATTCCGGTCGTAATCGGCATTTCATTTGAAGTTTTGCAAGCGACAAATGCAGTACGGGAAATTCCTGTTTTGCGTTACTTAGGCTATCCTGGGTTATGGCTGCAGCTATTAACAACGAAAGAGCCGAAAGATGACATGGTGGAAGTTGCGATTGCGTCTTTCAACAAGCTTCATGAAGTCGAAAAAGACCCGGCAATCGCCAAAACTTTAGCACATGATTAGTTGAATAGTGTAGGGAGTGATGCAAAAAGTATTTTGACTTAGTAGCATCACTCCCTTTTTTGATGGAATTAATATTTAGACTCTCGAAATATTATCGTTGAGTTCCTTATGGTAAAGTGTCATAATATATATAAAATTTCGTGAATTCAACATGAGGAGTTATCAAATGAAAACAATTTTTCAATTTATGAGGCGCTATAAATGGCCGGCCGCGATTGCTTTTTTCCTGATGCTTTTAGAGCTTGCCAGCGATTTAATCCAGCCACTTTTTATGGCGAATATGATTAATGAAGGTTTGCTTGAAGAAAATTTACATAATGTTGCCTTTTGGGGTGGCTGTTTATTTGTTTTAGCACTGTTTTCCTTTTTAAGTGGTGTATTCAACTCCTTTTTCTCCGCACATGTTGCCCATAGCTTCGGCTTCGACTTACGAAAGGCGCTTTATAGTAAAATTCAGTCATTAACGATGGCTACCTACTTAACATTTCCGGCATCCGGGCTTATTACACGCCTGACGAGCGATGTGACGCAAACAATGAATATCGTCTTTATGATGCTGCGAATTGCGATGAAGGCACCATTAATGGCAATCGGTTCCCTCATAATGGCTTTTATCGTCAATGCAAAGCTCGCTCTTATTTTATGTGTGGGCTTTCCGTTTTTACTCGTCTTTCTTGTTTGGATGGTATCGATCGGCATAAAGCTGTTTGCACGTGTTCAACATCGGCTTGACAATGTAAACCGTCAGCTTCAGGAAGGACTGCAAGCCGTTCGTTTGATAAAAGCGTATATGCGGGGGCAATATGAAGAAAGTCGCTTTCACACTATAGCCGAAAACTTAAAGCTCGATACGATTAAAGCAACACGCGTTATGGAAATCGCACTCCCCATCCTGCAATTTGTCATGAATATTAGCTTGCTCGTTGTCATTTGGGTCGGTGCGGATGCGATTCGCGAAAACGAAATTCTTGCCGGTGATTTGGCTGCAATTATTAATTATGCATTCCGAATGACCGCTTCGTTCTCCATGTTCTCATTTATCATTATCGCATATGCACGGGCAAAAGCTTCTGCTGAACGGATTGAAGAGATTTTAGGCGTCAAGGAAGGCACAGAAGAAGTGCGGGAAAGCAATACTGCTCCCCTTCCACAATTCTCGATTCGTTTTGACGATGTATCATTTACCTATCCAAATGCCGCGCAAAAGACGATCCAGAACTTATCGTTCGCTATTTCAAGCGGTGAAAAAATCGCTATTATGGGTGCCACAGGTTCAGGTAAAACAACTATTTTGCAGTTAATCGAGAAATTTTACGAGTCGGATAGCGGCTCGATTTATATTAATGAGCAGAATATAAAGGACATCCCTCTGCAGCAATTGCGTCACTCCATTTCCTATGTGCCGCAGCAATCGCTATTATTTTCCGGAACGATTGTAGACAACTTACGCTGGGGGCAAAAGGATGCGACGCTTGAACAAATTATCGAGGCAACGGAAAAAGCGCAAATCCACCATTCGATTGAAAGTTTTGAAAAGCAATACGATACGATGATTGGACAGCGCGGAATTAATTTATCAGGCGGTCAAAAGCAACGGCTTGCCATTGCACGTGCACTTTTAAAGCCGTCATCGCTGCTCATTCTGGATGATAGTACTTCCGCTTTGGACGTAGCTACCGAGAAAAAATTATGGCAGGGGCTCGATTCAGAGCTATTAACGATGCTTGTTGTTACGCAAAAAATCCAAACGGCACAAACCGCGGACCGCATTTTGCTTATTGATGAAGGTCAGCTCCATGGCTTCGGCACACATGAGGAACTATTGAAAACGAACGATTTGTATGCGAAAATTGTCGCTTCACAGCAGGAGGTGCTTGCGGAATGAAGTTTTTCAACTATGAACCAATCATCACGAAAGAACAAATAAAAAATGCAAGCGGAAAAAAGAAAAAAGGCGAACGTGCCCAAAACTGGACATACACGTTAAAGCGGATACTGGACTTCGTTGCCGAGCAAAAATTGCTTCTTTTTGTTGTTTTGCTGCTTGTTGTCGCAAGCTCCGCCCTTGCTTTGATCGGACCGTTCATTATCGGACGTCTAATTGACCGGTTTATCGATGGCAGCTCACTAACTCAGCTCGACTTGTGGCTGTACGGGCTAGCCGCCGTTTATTTGCTTTACAGTTTGGCAAACTATTTCCAGAACTATTGGATGGTCGGCATTGCTCAGCAAACCGTATTTCGTATTCGGACACAGCTGTACGCCCATTTTTTCAAACTTCCTCTCCGCTTTTTCGACAAGCGGAAGCACGGGGAACTAATGAGCCGCGCGACAAATGATATTGAAACAATAAGCGCCACATTAAACAGTGCCTTCATCCAAGTTGTTTCAAGTATTTTAACTTTGACAGGCACAGTAGCGGTCATGCTTTGGCTGAGTCCTGCGCTGACGCTTATTACGATGATTATCGTGCCGTTAATGTTTTATAGTATGCGCTGGATTACAAAACGGACAAGCTTGTTATTTAAACAACAGCAAGCCGCCATCGGTGAAATGAACGGTTTGATTGAAGAATCAATTACAGGACAGCATGTCGTAAAAGCATTTTCACAGGAAACAGAAATGCTCCGCCAATTTGATGAAAAAAATGAACGCATTCGCACAGTCGGCTTTTGGGCATTGACGTATTCTGGTTTCATCCCAAAAGTCATGAACACATTAAACAGCTTAAGTTTTGCGATTGTCGCATTTGCAGGCGGCCTATTTGCTTACTATGGATACATTTCGGTCGGAACCATTGTTATTTTCACCGAATATGCACGCCAGTTCACCCGGCCTTTAAACGATTTGGCAAATCAGTTCAATACAGTTCTTTCGGCATTGGCTGGTGCCGAACGCGTATTTTTAATTATGGATGAAAAAGAAGACAGCACTGCAGGTGAGCAAGTTGAATTATTCGGAAATGTCCGTTTCCAAAATGTATCTTTCCAATACGATTCAGATGCAAAATCCCCCACTTTATCCGATGTTTCATTTGAAATCAAATCCGGGCAATCGGTAGCATTAATCGGGCAAACAGGTGCTGGTAAAACAACGATTATGCAGCTTTTAACAGGGCTTTATGAAAAAACAGGGGGCAAAATCGTATTTGACGATATGGAAATTGAGGAAATTTCCAAAGCGAGTCTGCGTAGTCAAATGGCGTTCGTGCTGCAAGATCCGTTTCTATTTGAAATGTCGATTAAAGACAATATTAGGTATGGAAAGCTTGATGCGACAGATGAGGAAATTTATGAGGCGGCAAAAAAAGCGAATGCCCATATGTTTATCGAAAAGCTGCCAGACAAGTATGATACGGTTTTAAGCTCTGACGGCAGTCAAATTTCGCAAGGCCAAAAGCAGCTTATTTCGATTGCCAGGGCATTTGTTGCGAATCCTAAAATTTTATTATTGGATGAAGCGACAAGCAGTATCGATACTGTGACGGAGCTTCATATTCAAGAGGCGCTGGAAAACCTGATGGAAAACCGCACAAGCTTTATTATCGCACACCGTTTGAACACAATCCGCAAAGTCGATTATGTCATTGTTTTAAACAAGGGAAAAATTATCGAACAGGGAAAACGAGAACAATTAATTGAAAAACAAGGTATCTTTGGACAAATGCTGAATGTATAGGAAAAAAAGCTGAAGCGCTGTAACACCAAATTAAGCGCTCCACCAATTTTCGAGGAGCTGCACGGACGCCTTGACAAGTTTAAGGCATTATGTATTGCTTTTCTTTAAAATTAAAAATCGCTCATTTTGCTGAATAGGCAAAATGGGCGATTTTTCGTTGCTGCAAATATATACACTATTCTCCGAGTAGTGCTTCGATTTCCGGTTGCTCATCCACTTTCAGAGGCGGATTTTTTAATTGGCGGAAATGTTTGTAGTATTTAACAAGCAAAAATACAAGAACGAAAGAAATTGCCAAAAAGATGGCACCGCTAATATACAATTCCCGGCGCACCGCTTCTGTTGTCGGCAAATCGAGCTCGACTGTTTGATTGGCATAGCAAAATTGGAGAAACGCCAGGAAATTGCTGAAACTATGTAAAAGCATCGGCACGACTATATTTTTTGTTTTTAAGTACGCATAGCCAAGCACACAGCCTAATGCAAATGCAAACACAATATTAATCGGGTTGAGATGAATAATACCGAATATTACCGAAGAAACGACAATACTTTTTTGCGGACTCCATTTCAATGTAAAACGCCGCAGTAAAATCCCTCTAAACAGCAGCTCTTCCCAAATCGGAGCGAGAATACAAATGTTGATGAAAAACAAAATATAAACGATAAGCGGTGTATTAACCGTTTCCATCGTCATGAACTGGAAAAGCTCAATAAATGAACGAATTTGCTCTTCAAATACAAGGTAAAGAATGATCAATAAAATGGATGTCAGCACAACAGTGATCAACTGGAAACAAGCGGTAATGGACAAATACTTTGCCCAACGAGCTTTAGACATAGTTTTATTCATGAACTGTTCGCTGTACGTAAAATTCCATTTTTTCGTTTGCTGTAAAATATACCCCAAGAAGCAAACTGATATAACAAACGTAAGCCATTCTTCGCCTGCCGGTATATTGACAAACAAAAACAAAATAGTACTTGCAATAAATATGAAAATCGCAAATATAACAAAATAACGTAATTTAAAGTTTCTAAGCTGTGAATATTCCATTATTTTGCACCTCCTATTGTAAGAATATCATAATTTTACAAATTTACCCTAAGAAATAAGCATTGAAATTATTGACCTCATTTACTTTATGATTGAAGTAGCTCGTTTCAAAACTTGTCCTAAAATATATTTTCTTCGGTTCATCACTATAACATAGTGTTGATTTCCATTGCGGGTCGGACGCTTTCCTTACCTCCAGTCAAGTGTTTTTAATTAAATTTATGCGAAGAAATTAATTTGTTTTAGCTGGGAGGGGTACCCCTCC